>DASSPL010000380.1:0-2043 GCA_035699685.1 Burkholderiales bacterium
AACGCGTCGACGCGTAGCGCGCCGGGATGATGACGGTGAAGCTCAAGCCACTTCTTCTTCGGGCGGCAGCTTGCGCGCCTCCTCCTCGAGCATCACCGGGATGCCGTCCTTGACCGGGTAGCCGAGCCGGTCGGCCTTGCAGACGAGCTCGTCGGCTTCCTTGCGATAGGCGAGCTTGCCCTTGCACAGCGGGCACACGAGGATTTCAAGCAGCCTTGGATCGACGGCGGAACCCATCCAGTCTCCCTGAAAGCCAATCGCCGAACGCGGGATCGAGCTGCGCCGATACCGGCAACACCCACCAGTTGGCGCGCGCAACGCGGCGCAATTTTACCGCGTCCTTCTCCGTCATCACGACCGGCGCCTCGCCGGCGAATTCGAGATCCTGCGCGGTGAACGGGTGGTGGTCGGGGAACGGGTGCGGCAGGACTTTCATGCCCAGGCGGGCGAGGTGCAGGAAAAAGCGGTTCGGGTCGCCGATGCCGGCCACGGCATGCACCTTGTCCGCGCCGAAGCTCGCCGCGGCGCGCCGCTCGGCGGCATCGGACATGCGGTGCAGCGTATCGCCGGCGAGCTTCATCGCAAAGCCCCGCACCGCGCCGCCGTGCGACACGACAGCGTCGACCGAGCGCAGGCGCCCCGCCGGCTCGCGCAGCGGTCCCGCAGGCAGCAGGAACCCGTTGCCGAAGGCGCGCGCGTCGACCACGGCGATCTCGAGGTCGCGTCGCAGGCGATAGTGCTGCAGGCCGTCGTCGAGGATCAGCACGTCCACTTCCGGATGCGTCGCGCGCAGCGCGCGCGCGACGGCGACGCGGTCGGCGCCGACCCATACCGGGCAGCCGCTGCGCCGCGAAAGCAGGATCGGCTCGTCGCCGACCTGCGTCGCGTCGTCGGCGATCGTCGCCGCGCGCGGATGCGCGATGCTTGCGCCGTAGCCGCGCGAGATGATGCCCGGCGTCCAGCCCTTGCTCTTCAGGAATTCGGCGATCCAGATGACGAGCGGCGTCTTGCCGCTGCCGCCCGCGGTGAGGTTGCCGACCACCACGACCGGGATGCCGGGATGAGCGCTCTTCAGCAGCCTGAGCCTGTACAGCGCTCGGCGCAGCGCCACGGCGAGGCGGAAGATCAGGCTCGCCGGCCACAGCAGCCAGGCGAGAAGGCCCCGGCCGTACCAGTGCTTCACTACTTGGTGGACTGGGTGGTGAAGGTGATCTGCGACAGCCCGGCGAGGCGCGCCGCCTCCATCACGCGCACCACGGCCTGGTGGGTCGCGTTCGCATCGGCGCTGATCACCACGACCGGCTCCTTGGCCGTCGACGCGGCGCGCTTCAGCTCCTCCGCTAGCTGCTCCACGCTGCGGAACACGACCGCGCGGCGGTTGATCACGTACTGGCCCTGCGTGTTGACGAGCACGGCGACCTCGTTGGCGCGCTCGGCCTGCTTGTCGGCGTCGGCGCTGGGCAGGTTGATCTGCAGCTCGGTGTACCGGTTGTACGTGGTGGTGATCATGAGGAAGATCAGGATCACCATCATGACGTCGATCAGGGGCACGAGGTTGATCTCGAGCGGCTCCTTCTCCCTGCCCCTCTGGAAGTTCATCTACGCCCTGAGCGGGGGGTAGTCGCGCTCGCCGTGAATGATGTCGACGAGCTTGGAGGCGAGCAGCTCCATCTCGACGATGAAGCTGTCGACCTTGTTCTTGTAGTGGCGGTAGAAGATCAGCGCCGGGATGGCGATGGCGATGCCGAAGGCGGTGTTATAGAGCGCGATCGAGATGCCGTGCGCCAGCTGTTGCGGGTTGGTCCCGGTCGGCGACTGCGAGCCGAAGATCTCGATCATGCCGATCACGGTGCCGAACAGTCCCAGGAGCGGCGCCGCCGTGGCGATGGTGCCGAGCGTGGTGAGGAAGCGCTCGAGCTGGTGCGCGACGGCGCGCCCGGCCTCCTCGATGGCCTCCTTCATGACGTAGCGCGAGCTCTTGTGGTTGCGCAGCCCCGCGGCGAGCACCGCGCCCAGCGGCGAATCCTTGGCCAGGCGTTCGAT
>DASSPL010000381.1:0-11417 GCA_035699685.1 Burkholderiales bacterium
GAGGAAGCGCTCGAGCTGGTGCGCGACGGCGCGCCCGGCCTCCTCGATGGCCTCCTTCATGACGTAGCGCGAGCTCTTGTGGTTGCGCAGCCCCGCGGCGAGCACCGCGCCCAGCGGCGAATCCTTGGCCAGGCGTTCGATCACCTCCTCCGACACGCCCTGGCGCCGGTAGACCTCGACCACCTGGTCGAAAAGCCGCGGCGGGATGATCTTCGCCGAGCGCAGCGAAATCGAGCGCTCGATGATCAGGGCGACGGCGATGATGGACGCGGCGAGGAGAAACCAGATCGGCCAACCTGCGGCCTGGACTATCGCGAACAACTCGATTCCTTATAGTTTTGCGGCGGACTGTACGGCAAAAATCAGCAGGCCGCCAACTTGGTGCATCGCAACAACCATACGGTCGCCGTCGAGTTTCGACGCGCCCATGTAGTTGTTTTCGCGATATCCACAAAAACTTGTGGACAAGTTTGTGGATTATCTCTGAATAGCGCGCGCGATCGCAGTTAAGGGATGCGCGAAGTCGGTCGCGATCAAAAATTGAGCACCGTTTTAGGCCGTCAAAACATGCCTTTACCGGAAAGAATGGGCCTCCGCGGCCGGGGTGCGCCCCTGCAACGACGAAAGGCCGGCCGGTGTGGATAGTGTAGGCTCGGCCGGCCACAGCTTGCGCCATGCTGAATGAATTCCAAGGCACAGTTCTCACCGTCTCCGAATTGCTGCGCAGCGTTCGCGACACGCTGGAGCGGCGGTTTCCGCTCGCCTGGGTGCGAGGCGAGGTCTCGAACCTGAACCGGGCCCCCTCGGGCCATCTGTACTTCACGCTCAAGGACCGGGCCGCTCAGGCCGAATGCGTGCTTTTCCGCAGCCGGGCTGCCGCGCTGGAGGTGCCGCTGCGCGACGGCGCGCAGGTGGAGGCGCAGGTCCTCGTCGGTCTCTACGAGCCGCGCGGCCGCTTCCAGCTCACGGTGGAACGGGTTCGGCCGGCCGGGCTCGGTCCGCTGTACGAGCGCTTCCTGCGGGTCAAGGAGAAGCTCGAGCGCGAAGGGTTGTTCGACCCGGCGGTCAAGCGGCCGCTGCCGCTCTATCCCCGCTGTATCGGCGTAGTCACCTCCCGCGCCGCGGCCGCGCTGCAGGATGTGCTGACGACGCTGGCGCGCCGCAATGCCGCCGTCGACGTGATCGTGTACCCCGCGCAGGTGCAGGGCGAAGGCGCGGCCGATCGCCTTTGCGCCGCCCTCGCCCGCGCCAACCGGCGCAGGGAATGCGATGTGATCCTCCTGGTGCGCGGAGGCGGCTCGATCGAGGACCTGTGGGCGTTCAACGAGGAAGCGCTGGCGCGGGCCATCCGCGCCTCGCGCATCCCGGTGGTGGTGGGTGTCGGGCACGAAAGCGACTTCACCATCGCCGATTTCGCCGCCGACCGGCGGGCGCCGACGCCGACGGCGGCTGCCGAGCTCTCCACCGCCTCGCGCGCGGAGATGCTCGGCCGCATGACGCAATGCGTGCGCAGCCTGTCGCGCGAGATGCGGCGGCGGCTGCAATACGCGATGCAGGCGCTCGACGGCTCGGCCCGGCGGCTGGTGCATCCCGCCCAGCGGCTGCGCAACGCCGGCCAGACGCTCACCCAGCTTCGCACGCGGCTCGCCTTCGCCTTCGGCCATCGCGTTCACCGCTGCGCGGCGCGCGTGGAGCGGCTGCAGGCCTCCCTCGCCGGCCTCGATCCCAGCGCGGTGCTGGCGCGCGGCTACAGCATCACGCGCAATGCCGCCGGCGAGGTGCTGCGCGACGCCGCGCAGGCTCGCGACGGCGAGCGCGTCCTGACGACCCTCGCGCACGGTGCCCTGGAAAGCGAAGTGAAAAAGCGCCAGCTCCTATAATGGGCGCATGGCGCATCGGCTCTCGAAGATCACCACCCGCACGGGCGATCGCGGCGAGACCGGCCTGGGCGATGGCAGCCGCGTATCGAAGGCGAGCGCCCGCGTCGCCGCCCTCGGCGACATCGACGAGCTGAACAGCGCCCTCGGCCTGGTGCTGGCCGAGGATCCCCCCGAGGAAGTAGCGCAAGTGCTGGGACAGGTGCAGCACGATCTCTTCGACCTGGGCGGCGAAGTCAGCATCCCCGGGCACGTGCTCCTCAAGGAGGAAGCGGTGGCGCGCCTCGAGGCCGCGACCGAGTCCTGGAATAGCGAGCTCGCGCCGCTCAAGGAATTCATCCTGCCCGGCGGCACCCGCGCCGCGGCCACCGCGCACCTCGCGCGCACCGTTTGCCGGCGCGCGGAACGCAGCCTGGTCTTGCTGGCGGCAACCGAAAAGGTCGGCGACCCCGCGCGCCGCTACCTGAACCGCCTGTCCGACCTCCTGTTCGTCGCCGGCCGGCGGCTGAACCAGCGGGCCGGCCGCGGCGATGTGCAGTGGAGGCACCCGCGCAAGAAGAGCTGAAGCCGCGCCATCGCGTGCTGATCGTCGACGACGAGGAATCGACGCGCCTGCTCCTCGCCCGTCTGCTCACCGACGAGCTCGACGTCGAGGCGCAGCTCGCCGGCACCTGCGAGCAGGCGGTCAGGCTCGCCGGCAACTACGTCTACGACGCGATCCTGCTCGACCTGCTGATGCCGGGCGTGGGCGGCTTCGGCGTGCTCGCCGCGATCCGCGCCGCCTCGCCGAACGCCGCGACGCCGGTGATCGTGGTGTCCATCGTCTCCGACGACGACACAGTGAAACGGTGCATGCAAGCCGGCGCCAGCGCCTACCATCTGAAACCGATCCGGCGCGACGAGCTGGTCGCCATCGTAAGAGCCCAGCTCGCCGGCCGCGGCAAGAACCAACTCCTGAGGAAGTGATGGCAGACATCAAGATCCAGAACGTCGAGGCGCTCGGCAAGCCGCTCGGCCAGTACTCTCACATGACGCGCGTGCGCGCCAGCGAATACCTCTACATCGCAGGCATGCTCGCCGCGGGCGAAACCTTCGACGCGCAATGCGCCGGCGTGTTCGGCCAGATCGAGACGGCGCTCAAGTCGGCGGGCGCCGGGTGGGGAAACGTCGTGCAGTTCACCACCTACCTGGTGCACTCGCAGGACATCCCCAGGTTCATGCAGTGGCGCCTGCGCGAATTCCCGCGGATGTTCCCCGACGGCCGGTACCCGCCCAACACCCTGTTGATCGTCGACCGCCTGGTCCAGGAGCCGTTCCTGGTCGAGGTGCAGACGGTAGCTGCCCTCTAGTCGACCGTGGCGCCGGAGCGCTTGACCAGCGCGGCGTAGAGCTTGCGCTCGCGCTCGACGAACGCGGTGAATTGTCGAGGGCTCATGGATGGAATCTCGGAGCCCATCGTGCGCCAGCGATCGCCGAGCTCCGGCAGTGCTTTGGCGACCTCGCCGGCGAGCCGGTCGACCACGGCGGGCGGCGTCCTCGCCGGCGCCATGAGGCCCCACCAGGTGGTCATGTCGAAGCCCTTGAGGCCCGATTCGTGAAGCGACGGCAGCTCCGGCAGGAATGCGGACCTTGAAACCGTAGTCACCGCGAGCGCCCGCAGCTTGCCCGACTGGATGTTCGGCAATGCGCTGGCGAGGTTGTCGAACATGAGGTGCACGCGGCCGGCGAGGAGGTCGACCACGGCCGGCGCGGCGCCCTTGTATGGGATGTGGACCATGTAGGTCCCGGTCATCTGCTTGAACAGCTCGCCGGCGAGGTGGCCGGTCGAGCCGGTGGAGCCGGAGGCGAAGTCCAGCCGGCCCGGCTTCGCCTTCAACAGGGTGATCAATTCCGGAACGCTGCGCGCCGCCAGCTCGTTGTTGACCACCAGCACGTTGGGGACCTGCACGAGCAGCGCGACATGCTGGAAGTCGCGCACCGGGTCGTACGGCAGCTTCGGGTAGAGCGCGGGATTGATGGCATGCGTGGCGATGGCGCCCACGACCAGCGTGTAGCCGTCGGGCGCGCTCTTCGCCACGTAGTCCGCGCCGATGTTGCCGCCGGCGCCGGGCTTGTTCTCGACCACCACCGGCTGTCCGAGGGCCTGCTGCAGCTTCGGCGCGATGAGGCGCGCCGACAGGTCCACCGGGCCGCCGGGCGCGTAGGGAACGATCAGGTGGACCGGGCGGGCCGGCCACCCCTGGGCTGCAAGCCCGGCGGGGGCGGCCGCCAGCGCCGCTGCCGCCAGCGTCAGCCAGCGCAAGCAGCGCTCAGGTCTTGTTCGGTTCTTCGACGAAGACCTCTTCGCGCTTCTTGCGGATCGCAGGCAGGGCGACGATCACCAGCAGGATGGCCGAGGCGATGAGGAAGCCGAGGCTGATCGGCTTCGACGGGCTGACGAAGACGAACGGATCGCCGCGCGAGAGCAGCATCGCGCGCCGCAGGTTCTCCTCCATCAGGGGGCCGAGGATGAAGCCAAGGATCATCGGCGCAGGCTCGCACTCGAGCTTGACGCAGAAATAGCCCAGCACGCCGAAGATGGCCATGATCAGCACGTCGAACGGGTTGTTCGACAGGCTGAACACGCCGATCGCCATGAACACCAGGATCGACGGATAGAGGTAGCGGTACGGCACCGTGAGCAGCTTGATCCACATGCCGATGAGGGGCAGGTTGAGGATCACCAGCATGGCGTTGCCGATCCACATCGAGGCAATCAGGCCCCAGAAGAGCTGCGGCTTCTCGTTCATCACCTGCGGGCCGGGCGCGATGCCCTGGATCATCAATGCGCCGATCATCAGCGCCATGACCGCGTTGCCCGGGATGCCGAGCGTCAGCATCGGGATGAAGGAGGTCTGCGCGCCGGCGTTGTTCGCGGCCTCGGGGCCGGCCACGCCCTCGATCGCGCCCTTGCCGAACTGCTCCGGGTGCTTGGAGATCTTCTTCTCGAGCGTGTAGGCGCCGAAGGAGGAAAGCAGCGCGCCGCCGCCGGGCAGGATGCCGAGGAAGGAGCCGAGGACCGTGCCTCGCAGCACCGGCGCCCAGGCGCGGCTGAAATCCTCTTTGGTCGGGAACAGGTTGGTGACCTTGGAGGTGAACACCTCGCGCTTGTCCTTCAGCTCGAGGTTGCTGATGATCTCCGCAGTGCCGAACATGCCCATGGCGACGATGACGAAGCCGATGCCGTCGGACAGCTCCGGCACGCCGAAGGTGAAGCGCAGCACGCCGGAGTTGACGTCGGTGCCGATCAGGCCGAGCAGCAGGCCGAGCACCACCATGGCGATCGCCTTGACGAGCGAGCCGTGGGCGAGCACGGTTGCCGCGACGAGGCCCAGCACCATCAGGGAGAAGTATTCCGCCGGACCGAACTTGAGTGCGACCTCGGCGAGCGGCGGGGCGGCCACCGCAATGATCAGCGTTGCGCAGCAGCCGGCGAAGAACGAGCCGATGGCAGCGATGGCGAGCGCCGGCCCGGCGCGCCCCTGGCGCGCCATCTGGTAGCCGTCGAGGCAGGTCACGACCGAGGCCGACTCGCCCGGCAGGTTGACCAGAATCGCGGAAGTCGAGCCGCCGTACTGCGCGCCGTAGTAGATGCCGGCGAGCATGATCAGCGCGGCGACCGGGCTCAGGTTGAACGTGATCGGCAGCAGCATGGCGATGGTCGCCACCGGGCCGATGCCGGGCAGCACGCCGATCAGCGTGCCGAGCAGCACGCCGATCAGGGCATAGAGCAGATGCATCGGCGAGAACGCGACGCCGAAGCCGAGGATCAGGTTATTGAGGATGTCCATCGCGGCCCCGGCTCAGCTGAACGCTTCCGGCCACAGCGGGAAAGGCAGCGTCAGGCCCTTCACGAACACAAGGATCGAGAACACGATCAGGATGACGTAGAGGATGGCGACTTCCTTCCACTTGAACTCGTGCCCGCCCAAGGCGCTGACGAAGACCAGCGCCGCGGTGGCGCCGACCAGGCCGAGCGGCTTCATGAGGTAGCCGTAGAGCACGCAGGCAACGCTGATCAGGACCAGCGGGCGGAAGCTCATCGCCGGCACCGGCGGGCCTTCGACGGCGAAAGAGCTGAACAACACGATCAGGCCGAGGACCGCAAGCAGGCCGCCGAGCAGCACCGGGAAATATGCCGGGCCCATGCGCACCGCGGTGCCCATCTGGTAGTGGGTAATGGCCCAGACCGCGGCGAACAGGCCGAAGCCGATGAACATCAGGCCCGCCCAGAAATCCTTCGGACTCTTTATTTTCATGGACCTCCTCCAGAGGCGCGCGAAGTGTAACATGCGCTCGCTTCGCTCCTGCCCCTCTCATAGCGAGCTTGCGAACCCCGTCAGCCTTCCTGCTGGTCCTCGCGCTGCTCCTCCTCGGTGCATGCGGCGACCGCGCCCGCATCGAGCGATTGCCGAGCGACGCGGTGGTGCTCGCCTTCGGCGACAGCCTCACCTACGGCACCGGGGCGAACGAGGCCGAGAGCTACCCGGCCCAGCTCGAGCGGCTCATCGGCCGGCGCGTGGTGCGGGCCGGCGTGCCGGGCGAGATCACTTCGCAGGCGCTCGCGCGGCTGCCGGAGGCGCTCGAAGAGCACGCGCCCCGGCTGCTGCTGCTGTGCATCGGCGGCAATGATTTCCTGCGCCGCCTGGGCAACGAGCAGGCCGCGCGCAACGTGCGCGCCATGGTGGAGCTCGCGAAGAAGCGCGGCGTCGCCGTGGTGCTGATCGCCACGCCGGAGCCCGGGCTGCTGCCGTCGCCGCCGGCCTTCTACGCGGAAATCGCCAGGGAGCTGCGCGTGGCGCACGAGCCGGCGGTGATCAGCGAAGTGCTGAAGAATGCGAGCCTGAAGTCCGACCCGATCCACCCGAACGCGCAGGGCTACCGCGTCATCGCCGAGCGCCTGGCCGTCCTGCTGAAGCAAAGCGGAGCGATCTGAGCCGCTCCAGGTCCTGCGGGCGGTCGAGGTCCCACACCGTGCGCAGCTCCCGCCAGCGCAGGTTACGGCGCACCAGGTTGGCGCGCGTCGCGGCCATCACGGCGTCGCTGCCCCAGGCGACGCCGGCGAACACGCCGGACACTATGCGCCGGGCACCGATCAGCGCGTAGCCGCCGTCCTCGGCCGGCGCCAGCACCACGTCGGCGCCGCCGCGCAGCCAGCGCGCGGCGCGAGCCAGGTCAGCGCCGGTCAGCGAAGGCGCATCGCTGCCGATCAGCAGCACCCGGCGGTGGCGTCGCAGCCCATCGCGCATTGCGTAGAACATGCGCTCGCCCAGATCGCCTCCGCGTTGCTGGCGCACCCTTACCGGCAACGTCTCGAACCACGCGTGACGGCGGGCGGCATGCAGCTCCACGGCGCCGCAGCCGCGCGCGGTGCGCAGCGCGGCACGAACCAGGCGCTGGTGCAGGCGCGCTGCCGCCTCGGCGCCGATACGGCGCGCGAGCCGCGTCTTCACGGCGCCGGCAATTGGCGCGCGCGCGAAGACCACGACCAGGCAGTCAGCGCGCGTCGGCATAGCGGCGCGCCAGCCGCTCGGGCGCGACGCCGAGCGCGTAGAGCAGGCGCAGGCGCCACATGAGGAGCACCGTGCGCATCACGCCGCGCGCCTCCCAGCGCCGGCCGGAGGTCGTCACGCGCTCGCGCAGACAGGCGGGCCGCATGCTGCGCTTCATGCGCCGGCTGAAGGCGACGTCCTCCATCAGCGGGATGAGCGGAAAGCCGCCGAACGCCTCGCGGCGCACGAAGATCGCCTGGTCGCCGGTGGCGATGCCGGTGAGGCGCGAGCGCAGATTCATGGCGCACGCCACCAGCTTCAGCAGGCGATGGCCGCTGTCGATCTCGACATCGAACCGGCCCCAGGACGTGCCTTTCAATGCCTCCATGACCCGTAGATCTGCGTGCGGTGGCAGGCGCGTGTCGGCGTGCAGGAAGACGAGGACTTCGCCGCTCGCCGCGGCGGCACCGGTGTTCATTTGAACCGCGCGCCCGCGCTCGCTCTGCACGACGCGGTCGCACAGCGGCGCGGCGAGCGCGGCCGTGTCGTCCGTGCTGCCCCCGTCGACGACGATCACCTCGTGGCCGGCACGGCGCAGCGGCGCGAGCGCTTCCAGCGCCGCGCGGATCCCCGCAGCCTCGTTCAGCGCCGGGACGATGACCGAAAGGCGTTGAGCGTGCACTCGTACTCCAGGAACGCTAGCCGCGCATCCATGCGTGAAAGCGCTCCACCTGCCGCAGGAGCCGCTCCGGCGCGTGCGCTCGCTTCCAGACGCCGGCGGCGTACTTGTTGGCCTCGGCGAACGTCGGATAGATGTGGATCGTGCCCAGGATCTTGTTCAGGCCGATGCCGTGCTTCATGGCGGTGATGAACTCGACGATCAGGTCGCCGGCGTGCTCGCCGACGATGGTGGCGCCGAGGATGCGGTCGCTGCCGGGCGCGGTGAGCACCTTCACCATGCCGTGCGCCGCGCTGTCGGCGATCGCGCGGTCGAGGTCGTCGATGCCGTACACAGTCGCCTCGTACGCGACAGCCTTCTCCTTCGCCTCCAATTCATTCAGCCCGACGCGCGCCACTTCGGGGTCGGTAAATGTCGCCCATGGGATCACGGCGTAATCGGCGCGGAAGCGGCGCAGCGGGGAGAAAAGCGCGTTCACCGCCGCGTACCACGCCTGGTGCGAGGCGGTGTGCGTGAACTGGTAAGGGCCGGCGACGTCGCCGCAGGCGTAGATGTTCGGATAGAGCGTCTGCAGGTACTCGTTGGTCTCCACGGTCTTCGCCCGGGTGACCGGAATGCCGAGCTCTTCCAGACCATAGCCGGCGGTGTTCGGGACCCGGCCGAGCGCGCAAAGCAGCGCATCGAACTCGAAGCGCACCTCCCTGCCCTCGTGCTCGCAGACCAGCGTGCGTCCCGGTTCGATGCGCAAGGCGCGATGCCCGGTGCGCACGTCTATCCCCTCCTCGGTGAAGCGGCTGCCCACCATGTCCGCGACTTCCGTGTCCTCTCTGGAAAGCAGGCGCGGCAGCATCTCGACCTGGGTGACCCGCGCGCCGAAGCGCGCAAAGGCCTGCGCGAGCTCGCAGCCGATGGGCCCGCCGCCGAGCACCACCAGCCGCCGCGGCAGCTCGCGCAGCTCCCAGATCGTGTCCGACGTGTACACCCTGGGGGTGTCGATCCCGGGGATGGGCGGCAGCAGCGGGCGCGCCCCGGCGGCGATGACGATGGCGCGGGTCGTCAGGGTCCTGCCGTTGACTTCAACCGTCCACGGCGAGGTGATGCGCGCCTCGCCGGTCAGGCACTCGACGCCGAGCCGGGTGTAGCGCTCGATCGAGTCGTGCGGCTCGATGGTCCGCACCACGCGCTGCACGCGCTCCATCACCTCGGCGAAATCGAAGTCGATGGCCGGCGCGCGCAGGCCGTAGTCGGCGGCGCGGCGCATCTGCGCGACGACACGCGCCGACTTGATCAGCGCCTTGGAGGGGACGCAGCCGCTGTTCAGGCAGTCGCCGCCCATGCGGTGCTTCTCCACCAGCGTCACCTTGGCGCGCACCGCGGCGGCGATGTAAGCGGACACCAGCCCGGCGGACCCGGCGCCGATGACCACCAGGTTGCGGTCGAAGCGGCGCGGTTTGGTCCAGCGGGCATAGACGCGCCGCGCCTTGACGCCCTCGACGATCCGCTTCGCGAGCAGCGGGAAGATCCCCAGGAGAACGAACGCCCCGATCAAGCCGGGCTTGAGGATGCCGGCGGGCGAGTCGATGCTGGCGAGCTGCGTGCCGGCGTTCACGTAGACGAGGGTGCCGGCAAGCATGCCGAGCTGGCTCACCCAGTAGAACGTCCACGTGCGAAGCGTCGTCACGCCCATGGCGAGGTTGATGACGAAGAACGGCACCGCCGGGATAAGGCGCAGGGTGAAGAGGTAGAACGCGCCCTCCTTCTCCACGCCGCGATCGACCCTTTCCAGCGCTTCGCGATAGCGCGCACGCACCCAGTCCCGCAGCACATAGCGCGACACGAGGAACGCGATCGTGGCGCCGATCGAGGACGCGAAGGAAACCAGCACCGTGCCCCAGACGAGGCCGAAGAGGGCACCCGCGGCGAGCGTGAGGAGGGCCGCTCCCGGCAGCGACAGGCCGGTCACGGCGACGTAGACGGCGAAGAAGGCGAGCGGCGCGGCGACCGGGTGGAGCGCCTGCCATGCGGCGAGCGCGGCCTGCCGGGACTTCAGCTGCTCGAAGGTGAAGTAGCGGTGCGCGCCGCTCGCGAAGAACGCGGCGATGGCGATGCCGAGGATGACGAGGACGGCGAGGCGGCGGCTCACTGCAAGGCGCCGCCGCAGGACGAGCCCTGTCCGGCGGTGCAGCCATAGCAGTGATCGCGCACGACGACGCCGTTGCCCTCGAGATCGCGCGCGCGCAGTTGCGACAGGTGCGTGCGGGCGCCGCCGAGCGGCAGCCCCAGCATCTGATTGAAATCGCAGTCGTAGACGTGGCCCTGCCAGTCGACGGAAATCAGGCTGAGGCACATGACGCTTTCGAGGTTTTCGTCGCGGTGCGCGCCGCGCAACAGGGTCATGTACTCCTCGAACTGGCCCTTCGACACCAGCATCGAGCCGAAGCGCTGGATCGGCATGTTGGCGAGCGTGTAGAGCCGGTTGAAGACCACGCCGTGACGCTCGGCGAGCTCGCGCTTGTAGTCGGCCTCGAGCCCGGCCTGCGGCGGCGGCAGCGACGGTCCCTGCGGGTTGTAGACCAGGTTCAGCGGCAGCTCGCGGCCATAGCCGAGCGCGTTCAGCGCGCGCAGCGCCGCCATGCTGCGCTCGTACACGCCCTTGCCGCGCTGGCGGTCGACCAGCTCCTCCGTATAGCAGGGCAGCGAGGCGATGATCTCGACGCGCTGCGCGGCAAGGAACGCAGCCAGGTCTTCCTGCCCCGGCTCGAGCAGGATGGTGAGGTTGCAGCGGTCGATGACGTGCCGGCCCAGGCGCCGCGCCTGAGCCACCAGCTCGCGGAACTGGGGATGCAGCTCGGGCGCGCCGCCGGTGATGTCGAGCGTCGCCACGTGGTCGAGAAAGCCGATCACCGCGGCGACGTTCTCGGCGGACATCATCTCGGTGCGATTCGGCCCCGCGTTGACGTGGCAGTGCACGCAGCTCTGGTTGCACCGATAGCCCAGGTTGACCTGCAGCGTTTCGAGCCGGCGGCGGCGCACCGCGGGAAACCGCCGGTGGCGCAGAAGCGGGAGGGTGGCGTGCACCGCTAGAGGAGGTTCGGCGCCGTACCGGCCGCGGGATTCTCGTCGAGCAGGCCGACCAGCCGCTGGCTCGTGCTGCGCAGCCGCTGCGTGAGCATCAGCACCAGCTCCATCAGGATCTTCGCGCCGAGCAGCGGCTGCTCGACGATGATGCGCGCGAGACTTTCCCGGTCGAGCACGGCGATCATCACCGGCTCGGTGGCGATGCAGGTGGCGAAGCGCGCCTCGCCGTCGATCATCGACATCTCGCCCAGC
>DASSPL010000382.1:0-21945 GCA_035699685.1 Burkholderiales bacterium
CACGGCGTTTCCTTTTCGTCGTGCTCCTCGCGGCTCTCGCGCTGGTCGGCCTGGTGGTATGGCCGCTCGCCTACGCGCTGATTCTCGCCGGGGTGCTGGCGGCCGTTCTGTGGCCGCTGCAGAAACGCATCGCCCGCAGGCTCGGCGGCCGGCGCAAGCTGGCCGCCGGCATCCTGGTCTTCTCGGTGCTCGTCATTCTCATCGGCCCGCTGGTGGCCATGTCGGCCTTCGCCATCAACGAGGCCACCGCGGGGGTCAAGTTCATCCTCGAGACGGTGCGGGGCGAGGGCGTCAACGGCCTCATCGATCGCCTGCCGGCGCCGCTCGATCGCCTGGCGGACGCGGCGCGCGCGCGGCTGGGCGACCTCGGCGAGCTGATGGAGGCGCAGGTCGGCAAGCAGGGCGGCAAGGCGGCCTCCGCCGTCGGCGCCGCCATCCTCGCCACCGGCGAGCTCGCTTTCCAGAGCGTCATGATGCTGATCGCGCTTTTCTTCCTGCTGATCGGCGCGGACGCGCTGCTCGACTGGCTCGACGACGCGCTGCCCCTGCGCCGCGGGCAGATACGCGAGCTGATGGACGAGTTCAGGAAGGTGTCCCACGCCCTGATCGTCTCCAGCCTGGTGACCGCCGGCATCCAGGCGCTGGTCGCCCTGGTGGGCTACCTGATCGCGGGCGTCCCGTACTCGCTGTTCTTCGCCTCGGTCACGTTCTTCGTCGCGCTCATTCCCGCCGTCGGCGCGGCGGGCGTGTGTCTCTTCGCCGCGCTTCTGCTGCTCGTCACCGGCCACCCTTACATGGCGGCGTTCCTCGCGGTCTGGGGCGTGGTGGTGGTCGGCCTGGTGGACAACGTGGTCAAGCCCTATCTGATGAGGGGCGACACCGAGATGAACGGCGCGGTGGTGTTCTTCGCGCTGATCGGCGGCATCGCGGCTTTCGGCATGGCGGGGCTGCTGATCGGTCCTATTGCAGTGGCGCTCTTCCTCGCCGTGCTGCGCATCTACCGCCGCGACTTCGTCGCGCAGGGCTGATGCCGTTGACGCGGGCAGGCGCGGTCATTGCGTTGCGAGCCGCATGGATGTCGCGATCATCGGCGGCGGCCTCGCCGGCCTTTCCTGTGCCGTAGGACTCGCGGGCAGCGGCCTGCGGGTGACCGTGTTCGAGAAGACCGGCGTCCTCGGCGGCCGCGCGCGCAGCTGGAGCGACGCGGTCACGGGCGACACGGTCGACATCGGCCCGCATATCGTCCACAGCGAGTATTCCAACTTCCTTTCCCTGCTGGAGCGGCTGGGGACGCGCGAGCACATCGTCTGGCAGCCGGAGAAGCTGATCACGATCGGGACGCAGCCGCCGACCGTGCTGCGGCACCGGCGGCTGACGCCGCCTCTCAGCCTGTTGCCCGATCTCGGCCGCGCGCCGGGCCTCGGGATGCGCGACCTTTGGTCGAACAATGCGCCGACCTGGCGCGCGCTCAAGTTCGGCGAGGAAGACGTGCCGGAGCTCGACCGCTGGCCCGCGCTCGACTACCTGCGCGCATGTGGCGTGACGCGGCCGATGATCGACTGGTTCTGGCGCTTCGCCTGCATGGCGGTGATGAACGTGCCGCTCGAGCAATGTTCCGCCGGCGCGCTGCTGCGCGTGCACGCGCAGCTGATCGGGCGGCGCGGCATCCATTTCGGGTTCCCTGCCGTCGGCCTGTCCGACCTCTATGTCCAGCAGGCGGCGCGCCACGCCGAGGTCGTGCTGAACGCCGAGGTACGCAGCCTCGCCGAGGTCAAGGCGAGGTTCGTGGTGTGCGCGGTGCCGCCGCAGGACCTGCAGGCGATCGCGCCCGGCGTCGCCGACACGGCGCCGTTCGAGCCGAGCCCGTACATCAGCACCTACCTCTGGTTCGACCGCAAGGTCACGCGCGAGCGCTTCTGGGCGCTGCTCTGGTCGCCGGAGCGGCTCAGCACGGACTTCTACGACCTGTCGAACATCCGCGGAGGAGGGCGCTCGTTGATCGCGACCAACATCATCTACAGCCACCGCGCGCACGGCATGGACGATGACGCGCTCGTGCGCGCCACGCTGGACGAGATTGCGCTGTTTGCCCCCGCGGTGAGGCAGGCGAAGCTGCTGCGCGCCGACGTGCACCGCATCCCGATGGCGATCGCCTGCCCGAAGCCCGGCACCGAGATGACGCGGCCGGGCACGCGCACCGCGGTGGCGGGGCTGTTCCTCGCCGGCGACTGGACCCGCACGCAACTGCCCTCGTCGATGGAGAGCGCCGTGCGCTCGGGCTTCCTCGCCGCCGAGGCCGTATGGGCGGCGATCGGCGCGCCGCGCCGGCTGGCGATCGCGCCGCGGCCGACCGACGGCCTGGCGGGCCTCGTTCGCCGCGCGACAAAGCTCGTGCGCGGAAGCGGGCCCTCTTCTTGCTCTCCGACCGGTGTACCACCGAGGACGCGAATGAAAGCCCTGCTGACGAAAGTCGCCCCGACCGCCACGGACATGATCCGCGCCGACCATGCCCGCGTGCTCACCACGTTCCATCGCTACAAGACGAGTACGGCTCCCGCTACAAAGCGCGCGCTCGTCGGCACGATGTGCCTCGCGCTCGAGGTGCACGCCCAGGTCGAGGAAGAGATTTTTTACCCGGCGATGGGCAGCGTCGACACGGCGCTCGTCGGCAAGCTCATCCCGGAGCACGACAAGATGCGCAGCCTGATCGGCGCACTGCGCGGCATGGAACCCGCCGATACCCAGTACGACTCCACAGTAATGCAGCTCATGCGCGAAGTGATGCATCACGTTGCCGAGGAAGAGACGGTCCTGCTGCCGGAGGCCGAGCGCGTGCTCGGCGAGCGCCTGGGCGAGCTCGGCGCCCGCATGCTCAAGCGCCGGCTGCAGCTGATGGCGCCGCACGCCGGCGAGCTGACGCGCTACAAGGCGCGCGCCGTGCCCAAGACCAACCTGCTCGTCATGGCGGGCGCCGTCATCGGCGCCGCCTTCCTTTACAACCGCTTCCGCCGCGCCTGATGGACGCCACGCACGTTTACTGCGCCTACTGCCGCACCATCCAGTCGGTGAACTTCGAGCGCCTGGTCCCCAAGGAGGAGTCCATGGGGACTGCGGCCCGCTGCTCGCAGTGCGGATGGCTCGCCTTCACCATGATCAATCCGGCGCGCGTGTTCTGCGACGTCTGCGACGACATCCGGCCTGCGCTGCTGCACGAGTACCGGCCGGCCGGTGCCTTGTCCGGCGGCCTGGTGCGCTGCGGCGTCTGCTACGCCAGCCGGGCGCGGCTGTACGGCACCAAGGTCTCCACCAAAAGCTAGGTCCGCCTCGGCACCACCAGATTACCGACGTTGACCTGGACGGCCGCGCCGTCCTGGTTCAGGGTGGTCGTGCGGATCTTCACCACGCCCACGTCCGGCCGGGACTTCGACGGCCGCACCTCCAGCACCTCCACTTCGACGCGCAGCTCGTCGCCGGGGCGCACCGGTGCGGGCCAGCGGAACTCGTCGAAGCCCGCGCCGACGATGCCGCCGGCCGGCTTCAGGTCGCTAGCCACCAATAGCTTCATGGTCATTGCGGCGGTGTGCCATCCGCTCGCCGCGAGGCCGCGGAAAAGCGACCGTTCGGCAGCCGCGTCGTCCAGGTGAAACGGCTGCGGGTCGAATTCCGCCGCGAATGCCTTGATGCGGTGCGCGTCCACGCGCAGGCGATCGGTTCCGGTGAATTTCTGCCCGGGGGCGAAATCTTCCAGGTAGCGCATTCTTCACTGATACACTAAAAAACAGCTCGGACCCATGAAACGACGCGCGGCCGTGTACAGCGGAGGCAAGTCGGCACCGGCAGCGCCGGTGGCGAAGCCCGGGCCTGCACCCCGCAAGCCCGGCTGGTGGACCCGGCGCAAGGTCGGCCTCGCCGCCGCGGCCGCACTGCTCCTGGTGATCATCGGCTCGCTCCTGGGCTCGCGGCCGGCGGCGCTCACGGAAGAGCAGGTCGCCGCGATCGTGCAGCACGCGCTCGACACGCGCCCGCCGGCGCCGAACGCCACCGAGGCCTACGAGAAGATCCGCAATTCCGTCGTCGCCGTGCGCGGCATGGCCGACGACGGCGAAGAGGGCACCCGGGGCATGGAGACCGGCAAGGCCGACGTGCAGCGCGGCAGCGGGGTAATCATCGTCGACTCCGGCCTGATCCTCACCAACCTGCACGTCGTGCACGGCGCGCGGCGCATCCACGTCACTTTCGCCGACGGGCTCGACAGCGAGGCCGAGGTGGTCGGCACGCGGCCGGAGCACGATCTCGCGGTGCTGCAGGCGAAGAGCCTGCCCGACGACATCATGCCGGCGACCATGCGCTCGACCAATGGGCTGCAGCCGGGCGACGCGGTCGTGGCCGTCGGCTTTCCGTTCGGCATCGGCCCGTCGGTGTCCTCGGGCGTGATCTCGGGGCTCAAGCGCGACTACGTCTCGCCCGAGGGCAAGCGGCTCCTCACCAATCTCATCCAGTTCGACGCGGCGGTGAACCCGGGCAACTCCGGCGGGCCGCTGGTCACGCTCGACGGGGAAGTGATCGGCATCGTCACCGGGCTGCTCAACCCCAGCGAGCAGCGCGTGTTCATCGGCATCGGCTTCGCGGTGCCGATCGAGAATGCGGCGGCGGCGGCCGGCCTTTCCCCCTTCTAAAGGAATCCCATGGATCAGCAGGCAGCGACGCTCATGGAGCGCGTGCTGTATGAAGTCAAGAAGACGGTCGTGGGCCAGGACCACTTCCTCGAGCGCGTGCTGGTCGCGATGCTGGCCGGCGGCCACCTGCTGGTCGAGGGCGTCCCCGGGCTGGCGAAGACCCTGACGGTGAAGACGCTTGCCTCGACGGTGCGCGGCACCTTCCGCCGCATCCAGTTCACGCCCGACCTCGTGCCGGCGGACCTGGTGGGCACGCGCATCTACAACCAGAAGACCGGCGACTTCAGCACCTCGCTCGGTCCGGTGTTCTGCAACCTGCTGCTCGCCGACGAGATCAACCGCGCGCCGGCCAAGGTGCAGAGCGCGCTCCTGGAGGTGATGCAGGAGCGGCAGGTGACCATCGCCGGCGAGACGCACAAGGTGCCCGACCCGTTCCTCGTCATGGCGACGCAGAACCCGATCGAGACCGAGGGCACCTATCCGCTGCCCGAGGCGCAGGTCGACCGCTTCATGATGAAGGTGCTGGTCGGCTACCCGAGCGAGGAAGAGGAGTTCGTGATCGTCGAGCGCGTCACCGGCCCGCGGCACGAGCCGATGCCGGTGGCGAGCACCGAGCAGCTCGGCGAGCTGCAGCGCCAGTGCCGCCGGGGCTACGTCGAGCCCGCGCTTATCCAGTACGCGGTGCGCCTTGCCGCGGCGACGCGCCATCCGGACAAGTACCTGACCTACGGCGCGAGCCCGCGCGCCTCCATCAACCTGATCGAGGGCTCGAGGGCGCTCGCCTTCCTGCGCGGGCGCGACTACGCGCTGCCGGAAGACGTGGTCGACCTCGTGCCCGACGTGTTCCGCCATCGCCTGGTGCTGTCCTACGAGGCGCTCGCCGAGGGCCTCAGCGCCGACGAGATCCTGAAGCGCATCATGCAGAAGGTGCGGCCGCCCGAGAAGCCGATGCAGGCGCATGTCAAAGTCTCCAACGCCAGCTCCGCCCCCCAGCCGTAACAGCGGCCGCAATCCCGAGGCGATCCTCAGGCGCGTCGAGTGGACGGTCATGCGCCGCCTCGACGGCCTGCTGCAGGGCAACTACCGGACGCTCTTCCGCGGCCAGGGCCTCGACCTCGCCGACCTGCGCGAGTACCAGTACGGCGACGACGTGCGCCACATCGACTGGAACGTCACCGCGCGGCTGCAGCAGCCGTATGTGCGCGAATACCACGAGGATCGCGAGATCACCGCCTGGTTCCTGCTGGATCTGTCGCGCTCGATCGACTTCGGCTCGCAGGAGGTGAAGAAGGGCCAGGTGGCGCTCGATTTCGTCGCGCTGCTCGCGCGGCTGCTCACCCGCCACGGCAACCGCGTCGGCGCCATCTTCTACGGACTGGACGTCGACCGCGTCATGCCGCCGCGCTCCGGCCGCCGGCAGGTGCTCGCCATGCTGCACGCGATGACCTCGCGCCCGGCGCTGCCCGAAGGCGAGGGCACGCGGCTCGACGACCTGTTGAGGAGCGCGCACAATTTCATCCACCGCCGCTCGCTCGTGTTCCTCGTGTCCGACTTCTTCAGCGCGCCGGGCTGGGAACGGCCGCTCACGCATCTCGCGCAGCGCCACGAGGTGATCGCGGTGCGCCTGCACGACCCGCTGGAGAACGAGCTGCCCGACCTGGGGCTGCTCGTGTTCCAGGACGCCGAGACCGGCGAGCAGATCTTCGTCGACACGCACGACGGCCGCTTCCGCAAGCGCTTCATGGACGCCGCCGAGCAGCGCGAGGCCGCGGTGCGCGGCGCGCTGACCACCGCGGGCGTCGATACGCTGGAGCTTTCCACCGGCGCGGACCTCGTCGACACCGTGCTGCGCTTCGCCAGCCTGCGCAAACGCCGGTCGCAAGTGAGGGTGAATGACGTTCCTGTGGCCTGAGGCATTGTGGCTGGCGGCGGTGCTGCCGCTGCTGCCGCTCGCCTACTGGCTGATCCTGCGGCGGCGCAAGAAATTCGCCGTGCATTACTCGAACCTCGCGCTGGTGAAGGCCGCGATGCAGGGCGGCAGCTGGCGACGCCATGTGCCGCCCGCTCTCCTATTGATCGCTCTGGCAAGTCTCGTCCTGGCCATGTCGCGACCGCAGGCCGTGCTCACGCTGCCCTCGCAGCACGAGACCGTGATCCTCGCCATGGACGTCTCGGGCAGCATGCGCGCGAGCGACGTCGAGCCCAATCGGCTGGTCGCGGCGCAGAACGCCGCCAAGACGTTCATCGCCGAGCAGCCGGACCACGTGCGCATCGGCATCGTCGCCTTCGCCGGCACCGCCACGGTGGCGCAGGCGCCGACGCGCAACAAGGAAGACCTCTACGCGGCGATCGACCGCTTCCAGCTGCAGCGCGCCACCGCGATCGGCAGCGCGATCATCGTGTCGCTGGCGACCCTGTTCCCCGACGGCGGCTACGACGTGGCGAGCTTCTCGTACGAGAAGAAGAAGCCGCCGGCCAACTTCAAGCCGGTGCCCGCCGGCTCGTACGCTTCCGCGGTGATCATCCTCCTCACCGACGGTCAGCGCACGACGGGGCCGGATTCGGTGCAGGCCGCGCGGCTCGCCGCCGAGCGCGGCGTGCGCATCTACACCGTGGGCGTCGGCACGCCGGAGGGCAAGATCGTCGGCTTCGACGGCTGGTCGATGCACGTCAAGCTCGACGAGGAGACGCTGCGCGCCATCGCCGACCTCACGCGCGGCGAGTATTTCTATGCCGGCAACGCGGTCGACCTCAAGAAGGTCTACCAGAAGATGAGCTCGCGCCTGGTCATGGAGACGAAGAAGACCGAGGTCAGCGCCTTCTTCGCCGCCGCGGGCGCGGCGCTGGTGCTCGTCGCCGCGCTCCTGTCGCTCGCCTGGTTCAACCGCATCGTTTGACGCAAGCGGGATGAAATTCGCCAGGGATCGGCTGATCCGGTTCTCGCACTGCGACCCGGCGGGCATCGTCTACTTCGTCAACTTCTTCGACATGGTGGGCGGCGTGGTCGAGGACTGGTTCCGCGAGGCGGTCGGGCTGCCGTTCCAGGAGATGCACCTCGAGCGCCGGCTCGGCTTCCCGATCGTCAACACCGGCTGCGAGTTCTTCCGCCCGGCGCGGCTCGGCGACACGCTGCGCCTCGAGCTCGCCATCGCCAAGCTCGGCCGCTCGTCGATCGAATTCATCGTGCGCGGCAGCGTGCAGGGGGAAGAGAAATTCGCCGCGCGCCACAAGGTGGCGCTGGTCTCCCTCGACTCGTTCCGCGCGCTGCCGATCCCGGCGGACATGCGCGATAAGATGCTGCCCTACGTCCTATGACCAAAGCCATCCGGATCGGCCAGATCGTCCCGAGCTCCAACATCACCATGGAGACGGAAATCCCCGCCATGCTGAACGCGCACGCCGCGCGCCATTGGAAGGAAAGCGGCGTCCGCTACACGTTCCACTCCAGCCGCATGCGCATGCACAAGGTGACGCGCGAGGAGCTGACGGCGATGAACAAGGAGGGCCTGCGCTGCATCGCCGAGCTCTGCGACGCCCAGGTCGACGTCGCGTCGACCGCCTGCCTCGTCGCCCACATGGCGATGGGTCCGGGCTACCACCGCACGGCGCAGGCCGAGCTGGAGGGCGAGGCGCGCCGCATGGGCTCGAAGGCCAAGGTGATGACGTCTTCCGGCGCGTTGGTCGAAGGTCTGAAACACCTCGGGGCGAAGCGCATCGCGCTGATGGCCCCCTATTCCGACGCGCTGACCCAGGCGGTGGTGAAGTACATCGAGGCCGAGGGCGTCGAGGTGAAGAGCTTCGTCAACTTCCGCATCGAGAACAACATCGCCGTCGGCGAGCGCGACCCGCTGCTCCTCCTGCAGGACATGGAGCAGCTCGACACCACCGGCGTCGACGCCGTGGTGCTGTCGGTGTGCGTGCAGCTGCCTTCGCTTGCCGCGATCCACGAGGCGCAGAAGCGCCTGGGCCTGCCGGTCACCTCCACCGCGGTGTGCACGGTGCGCGGCATGCTCGACCGCCTGGGCCTGAGGCCCGAGATACCGGGCGCGGGCGCGCTGCTCGGCGACCGCGTCGGTCTGGAAGCCACCGCTAAGTGACGCGGGGCTACCTCGCGCTGGCGATCGCCGCCGGGGCGGTGTTCGCGCTGACGCTGGGGGCGCGGCAGTCGCTCGCGCTCTTCATCAGCGCGATCAATTCGCATACCGCGATCGGCTACGCCACGATCAGCCTGGCCTTCGGCATCCAGCAGCTCATGTGGGGCGTGGCGCAGCCGGTCGCAGGCGCGCTGTCCGACCGCTGGGGGGCGCGGCGCGTGATGATCGGCGGCGCCTTGCTCATGGCGGCCTCCATTGCCGTGATACCGCTGCTGACGAGCGCATGGGCCCTGATGGTCGTGCTGGGCGTGCTGGTCGCCGCCGGTGCCGGCAGCGGCGGGCCGGCGCAGCTCGCGTCCGCGGTCAGCCGCTGGGTTCCGGACGCGAAGCGCTCCATGGCGAACGGCATCATCAATGCCGGCGGCTCTTTCGGGCAATTCACGCTGGTGCCCCTCGCGCAGCTGGCCATCGGCCTCGCCGGCTGGCAGCCCGCGCTGGTCCTGCTGGGCCTTACCGGCCTGCTCGCCATCCCGCTCCTCCTCTACGTCACGGCCGATCCGCCGGCGACGCCCCAGCACGCGCAGGCCGGGACGCTGCGCCAGGCGGTGAGGGGCGCCTTCAGCGACCGCAGCTACCTGCTGCTCACCGCCGGCTTCTTCACCTGCGGCTTTCACGTGGCGTTCATCGCCACCCACCTGCCGGGCGTGGTGGCGCTCTGCCTGCTGCCGCCGGAGGTGGGCGCGTGGTCGCTCGCCGTCATCGGCCTGTTCAACATCTTCGGCAGCCTGTGGGTCGGCAAGCATGTCCAGACGCGCCGCATGAAGCTCGCGCTGGCCGGCATCTATTTCGCGCGGGCCCTGATCATCCTCGTATTCTTCTTCGCGCCGAAGACGCCGACGACATTCCTGCTGTTCGCGGCCGGCATCGGCTTCACCTACCTGTCGACGGTGCCGCCGACCATCGGCCTCGTCGCCAAGCTGCACGGCGCGCGCTACATGGCGACGCTCTTCGGCATCGTCATGCTCTCGCATCAGGTCGGCGGCTTCCTCGGCGCCTGGCTCGGCGGCAAGGCATTCGAGGCCACCGGCAGCTACGACTGGATGTGGTGGGCCGACATCGCGCTGTGCCTGTTCGCGGCGGCGGTGCACCTGCCGATCCGCGAGGCTCGGCCGCGGCCGCTGCCCGCCGCGGCATGACGGAAGGGTAGATAAAAAAACTCCCGACGCCGGTCCGAAGGGGGAGGAGGAGGAAGGACCGGGGAATGTCGGGAGCCGCGGCCATTGTCGGCCGCGAATGCATCCCGCTTATTTCAATCCTGTTACTTCTTGCCTTTGACGGCGTCGCGCAGGTCCTTGCCGGCCTGGTCGAGCTGGCGGCCGGCTTTCTCGGCCGGGCCTTCCTGGCGGCAAGCGACGAGCGCGACGAGCGCGAGGGCGAGGATGAGGAGTCTCATCCGGCCAGTGTACCCGCCTGGTAGTCGCGGATGGCCTGCTCGATCTCCTCGCGCGTGTTCATCACGAACGGGCCGTACTGCACGACCGGCTCGGCGATCGGCCGGCCGGCGAGCAGCAGGAACCTTGCTCCCGTACCACCCGCCGTTACGCGCACATCGCCCTCCATCGTAAAGACCGCCGCGCTGCGCTCCGGAATGCCCTGCAGCGAGCCTTCGTACACGTAAGCGAAGGCGTTGTAGCCGTCCTTCACGGGATGCGCGAAGGTTGCCCCCGGGGCCAGGTGCACGTCGAAGTACGTCGCGTCGGTGGCGGTGTCGGCGACCGGCGCCTTCGTCCCGTTGAAGGAACCCGCGATGACGCGCACCTTGCCGCCGCCCGGCAGCGCGGCCTCGGGGATCTGCGACGCGTCCAGGTCGCGGTAGCTGGCCGGCTTCATCTTGTCCTTCGCCGGCAGGTTGATCCATAGCTGGAAGCCGCGCATGCGGCCGCGGTCCTGCTGCGGCATCTCTGAATGGATGATGCCGCGCCCGGCGGTCATCCACTGCACGCCGCCCGACTTCAGGTTGCCCTTATTGCCGAGATGGTCCTCGTGCAGCATGTGGCCGTCGAGGATGTAGGTCACCGTCTCGAAGCCGCGGTGCGGATGCGAAGGGAAGCCGGCGATGTAGTCGTCCGCGTTGTCGGACGAGAACTCGTCGAGCATCAGGAACGGGTCGAGCCGCGCATGAGGAGACTGGCCCAGGCTGCGGCGCAGCTTCACGCCGGCGCCGTCCGAGGCCGGCATGGACTTGATGATGCGGTGTACCGTGCGGGTGGTCATGGTGTCTCCTTAGATGAGGGCGGGGGCGCGCTCGTTCAACGCGTGGATTCGCTGGCGCGCTCTCGCCAGGCCGGTTTCCTTGCTCGCGGGACTGATGGCCAGGCCTTCGGCATAGATGCATTCCACGTCGGTGATGCCGATGAAAGCCAGGAAGTCGCGAACGTAGGTGGTGTGCGCGTGCGCGTCGCCGTACACGCCGCCCCGCGCGATGACGAGATACGCTTTCTTGCCATCCAGCAGGCCGACCGAGCCCTTGTCGGTGTACTTGAACGTGACGCCCGCCCGCGCAACGTGGTCGAAATACGCCTTGAGCGTGGACGGGATGCCGAAGTTGTACATCGGCAGGCCGATGACGAGGGTGTCCGCCGCCTTCAACTCGGCGATCAGCGCATCGGAATAGTCGACGACGGCCTGCTGCTCGGGCGTGCGCTCGCCGGGCTTGGCGAGGAAAGCGCCGAAGCGCGCGGCGTCGAGGTGCGGCACCGGGTCCCTGGCCAGGTCGCGGACCATGACTTTGCCGCCGCGCCGGGCTACGAACTCGTTCGACAGGGTGGTGGACTGGCCGTTGGGGCCGAAGAGGCTGCTGTTCAGTTGGAGGGTAGTCATGACCCATTTAACTATCCATTCGGTCGATAAAAAAGCGCAAAATATCGACCAAACCTATCGGCCCAATCGATGAGTCCCCGCATCAGCCTCGAGCAATGGCAGGCGTTGGTCGCCGTAGTCGACGCCGGAGGCTATGCGCAGGCGGCCGAGCGACTGCACAAGAGCCAGTCCTCGGTCACCTACCTCGTGCAGAAGCTCGAATCGGTGCTCGGCGTGAAGGCATTCGAGATCAAGGGGCGCAAGGCGGCGCTGACGCAGACCGGGCAGATGCTCTACCGGCGCGCGCGGGTGTTGCTCGACGAAGCCGCCGGCATCGAGAAAGGCGCGAAGAGCGCCTCCGCCGGATGGGAGGCCGAGATCGCCATCGCCGCCGAGATCGTCTTTCCGGCGTGGGTGCTGCTGCAGTGCTTCGCCAAGCTCAACGAGGAAAGTCCGCACACGCGCATCGAATACTACGAGACGGTGATCGCCGGCACGCACGAGGCGCTGCTGAGCGGCCGGGTGCAGCTCGCCATCGTCGCCGGCGAAGTGCCGCAGGGCTTCACCGGCGCGCTGCTGACGCCGCTGCGCATGCTGCTCGTCGCGCACCCCGGTCATCCGCTGCACAAGCTCGGCCGGCCGCTGACGCTGCGCGACCTGCGCGCGCACCGGCAGCTCGTCGTGCGCGAGACCGACGCGGTGCGGCCGACGAAGACGATGGTCGAGGCGGCGCCGCGCTGGACCGTTGGCCACATGTCGACGGCGATCTTCGCCGCATCGATGGGCTTCGGCTACGGCTGGTATCCCGAGGAGCGAATCCGCGGCGAGCTCGAGCGAGGCTCGCTCAAGCTGCTGCCGCTACGCGACGGCGCGGAGCGCGTCGGGCACTTCTATCTCGTGTTCGCCGATCGCGAGAACGCCGGGCCCGGCACGCTGCGCCTCGCGCAGATCATCCAGGAAGCCGTCAGCGCGGGCGCCTGAACCACTTGGTGATGATCGCCTTGTGGCCGCGCCTCACCGGCATGCCGTGGTGCAGGGTGTCGTAGTTTCCCGTGCCGTCGGGCTTGAGGTTGTTCCACAGCACCGCCATGCCCTGCCTGGGCGGGATCACCAGGCCGACGTTGACGAACGCGGTCTCGCCGCCTTCCTCGACGTCGTTGAGATAGATCATGAAGGTCCAGGTGCGCTGGCCGAGCGTCGGCGTCGAGTGCTGGTCGAGCTCGTAGTGCTCGAAGTAATCGGTGTGCGCCTTGAACTCCTGCGTGACCTCGTAGTACTGGCCCTGCGACGGCTCGGCCATCGCCGGATCGATGCCCATGGCGCTGCAGATCTTCTCGTCGAGCGAGCGCACCGCGGCCTCGCCGCCGACGAGGTCGCACGTGCGGCTGGTGCGGAACGAGGAGTTCGCCGTGCCGTCGTGGCTGATGGTCGAGGGGCGCAGCCGGCCCTTGACGATGTCGATCAGCTCCTCGCACTCCCCCGGCAGCAGGAAGTTCTCGGCGGTGTAGAGCTCGAGCTTGTCGGACGGGAAGCGCTGCAGCCGCACGCGGCGGATGTTGAGCTCGCGCGCCGCCGTGTCGGGCTCGAAGCCCTCGCGCACGAGGGTGCTGTAGAGCTCGTCGACCGACGCGCCGCGCCCGACGTTAAGGGCGACCCACTGCTTCCATTCCGGCGTCAGTTCGGTACGTGCCATGGTGAATGGACAACGCCCGGCCGGGGCCGGTTCAGCGCTCGAGCAGCCGGTCGATGCGCCCCTTCAGGTCGCGGAAGGCTGCCTCGAACGCCTCCGGGGTGTTCGGGCCCGCCGGATCGGGGATGCTCCAGTGCTCGGTGGCCGGGCGGCCCGGCCAGGCGGGGCAGGGTTCCGCTGCGGCGCTGTCGCAGACGGTGATGACGAAATCCATCGCCGGCCCGTTCGCGTAAGCGTCCCAGCTCTTGGACTTCGGTCCGCCGGGGTCGATGCCGTGGGCGCGCAGGGTCTCGAGCGCCAGCGGGTTCACCCTGCCGGTGGGGCGGCTGCCGGCGCTATGAGCCCTGAACCGCCCGCGGCCCGCGTGGTTGAGGTAAGCCTCGGCGAGGATCGACCGCGCCGAGTTGCCGGTGCAGAGGAACAGGACGCTAGTCGGCACGCTGGAGCTCGCGCACCAGGACCGCGGCGCTCTGTGGACACAGCTTGCCGAATTCCCGCGTCGCGCGGATCTCGCCCGGCACGGCATCGCGCCGCACCGGGTGAAACCCCAGCTTGGCGAAATACTCCTCGGCGTTCGTGGTGAGGAGGAAGACCTGCCGCACGCCGAGGACCCTGGCGTCGGCCACGGCGACCGAGCGCAGCAGCGCGCAGTCGCCATGGACTTCCAGGCCCGCAACCGCACGAACCGCTTCACCCTCCCGCTCCAGGACGAAATCGTCCAGGTGCTGGTGGACGTCCTCGGTGGGCAGCCCGCAATCGGCCAGCAGGGCGACGACGGCTTCGAGGTCCTGCCGGCCGGCGGGGACGACGCTCACCTGGCGCAGCAGGCCGCTTTCGCCGGGGCGTTGTCGAGCTGCACGCGCGTATCGGCGCCGTACATCGGTGCGCTTTCGAGGGTGTGGAACGACTCCCAGGCGATGCCCTGCGGGTCGAGGGTCCAGTACTTGTCGCTCTTCGCGTAGCAGCACGAGGCGCCCTTCTGCGAGTGCGTAGAGACGTCGGCCTGGGCGAGGCGCGAGCCGATCTCCTCCAGCTCCGTGCCGTCCTCGGCCTGCAGCCCGAGATGGTCGATGCCGGACTTGCTCGAGCGGTTCGAGATGGCGAAGTTGACCCGCGGATCGTCCAGCATCCACTTCGCGTAATCGTCCTTCCTCACCGCCGGCTCGGCGCCGAACAGGGCGGAATAGAACCGGATGCTTTGCTGCAGGTCATGCACGGCGACGTGCACGTGGAAGCGCTTCATTGCGGACTCCTTTGGCGGTTGGGGCGCATGAGCTTCCGCGGCAGCAGTTCTCCGTCAGATAGCCCACGAGCTGGTTCATGGTCGGGAAATCGGCGCTGTAGAGGACGAAGCGGCCTTCCTGCCGGCTCTTCACCAGGCCCGCGCGTGAGAGGTGCGCGAGGTGGAAGGAGAGCGTGGCCGGGGGCAGCTGCAGCGCTTCGCCGATGCGTCCCGCGGGCAGCCCCTCGGGGCCGGCTTCGACCAGCAGGCGATAGGCCTTGAGCCTCGTCTCCTGGGCGAGCGCGGCGAGCGCGTCGACGATCTGCGTCATTTCCATATTTCCAGAATAATGGAAATGACGCCGGGCCGTCAAGACTCCCGCCCGCCGCTAGTCCCAGACCTCGCGCGCGACCTCGACGATCCGCTCCAGCTTGCGCCACTGCTCGTCCTCGGTGAGCAGGTTGCCGTGGTGCGTGCTGGAGAACCCGCACTGCGGCGAGAGGGCGAGGTTCTCGAGCGGCACGTACTTCGCCGCCTCGTCGATGCGCCGCTTGAGGGCGTCCTTGCTCTCGAGCGTGCCTGACTTCGTGGTCACCAGGCCGAGCACCACTTTCCTGTCCTTGGGCAGCAAGCGCAAAGGCCCGAAGCCGCCGGCGCGCTCGCTGTCGTACTCCATGAAGAAGCCATCCACCTTGGCGCTGAACATCTGGCCGACCACCTCGTCCTGGTAGCCGCCGGCGGCGAACCAGGTGCTGCGGAAGTTGCCGCGGCAGGTATGCATGGTGACGGCGAGGTCGGCCGGCCGCTCGCGCAGCGCGTCGTTGATGGCGCCGGCGTAGTCGGCGGCGAGCGTCGACGGATCGTCGCCGTTCCTGCGGAAGTTCTCGCGCACCTTGTCGTCGCACAGATATGAGAAGCCGACGTCGTCGAGCTGCACGTAGCGGCACCCGGCGTCGTAGAGATGGCGGATCGCCTGCCGGTACGCCGCGCCGATGTCGGCCCAGAACGGGGCCAGGTCCGGGTAGACGGTGCGCGAGATGGCGTTGCGGCCGCCGCGGAAATGCGCCGAGCCCGGCGACGGCAGGGTGAACTTCGCCGTCCTGCGCGTCGCCTTCTTCAGGAAATCGAAGTGGTCGACCATGATCGGCCGCGAGCAGCCGACCTTGCCGGTGATGCTCGCCATCGGCGGCACGTCCTCGGCGTTGAACGTGAGCCCGACCGGCCTGACGAGCTCCACCCCGTCGAGCTGCTTGAGGAAGTCGAGGTGCCAGAAGTCGCGGCGGAACTCGCCGTCGGTGATCGACTCGAGGCCGATCTCCTCCTGCTTCTTCACCGCGCGCGAGATGCACGCGTCCTCGATCGTGCGCAGCTGGGCGGCGCCCAGCGCGCCGGCCTTGGCCTTGGCGCGCGCATCGCGCAGCTCGGCCGGGCGCAGCAGGCTGCCAACGTGGTCGGCGTGGAAGGGGGGACGCTTCATGGTCGAGATCTTAACTGCGGGTCCAGCCGTCCGCGGTATGAAGATACGTGACGGCGTCGGCCGGTGCGAAATCCGCCCCGTTCCACGTCAGGCGCTCGATGTGCACGCGCGGATGCTCGACGCGCAGCACGTTGAACGAGTTGGACTCGCCGCGGCCGCGCGTCGAGGTCGCCGTGCCGGCCTGCACCACCAGCGCGGCGAAGTCGTCGATCTTGTAGCGCAGGCGCGTGTCGCCGGCGTGGCTCTCGTGCAGGTGGCCGGAGAGCAGAATGTCGGCGCCGCAGCGCGCGAGCATCGCCATCGCGCGGCGGGCGCGGCCGACGAGCTGGCGCGAGGCATGGCCCGGCGGCAGGTCGAACGGGTGGTGCGTGACCACGATCTTGGTGACCTGCACGGGCAGCTCGCAGATCAGCCCGCGCACGCGCTCGATCTGCTGCCCGTTGATGCGGCCGCCCTTGAAGACGTTCGAGCGCGCGGTATTGACGCCCACCACCGCGATCTCGGCGTCGATGTACACCGGCTCGAGCTCCTCCGAGATGAACCGGCGGTATTTGGTGAGCGGCTGGAAGAAGCGCTGAAAGACGTTGTACAGCGGCACGTCGTGGTTACCCGGTACCACCACCTGCGGCTTGGGCAAGGCCTCGAGGAACGCGCGCGCCTTGCGGAACTCGTCGGGCTTCGCGCGCTGGGTCAGGTCGCCGGAGATGACGACTAGATGCGGTGCCAGCGCTTCTACCTTGGCCGAGAGCGGAGACAGCAGCGCCGGATCCACGCGCCCGAAGTGCAGGTCCGACAGGTGGACGATGGTCCTCACGGCACGATCACCCGCAGGGCGCGCGGCCGCACGCGGAAGTGCAGCGGCATGTCGAGCGCCGCCACTTCCCCGTCGGTGGCGACGAGCAGGCGCCGGTGGCGGCTGTCGATGCGCACCTCCGACACGCTCGCCGCCTCGAAGTCCTTCGCCTGCTGCAGGCGGCCGAAGAGCGCGCGCAGCGCGAGGAGCAGCAGGCCGATGCGTCCGCGCCGGTGCGACATGTAGACGCTCAGGGTGCCGCGGTCGAGCCTCGACCTCGTTCCCATGGTGAAGCCTTCCATCTGGTACTCGTTGTTGCCGACGAAGACGAACGGCGTGCGGCGCCGCTGCGGCACGCCGTCCAGCTCGAGGGTGAGGTTGAGAAAGGGATGGCTGCGCAGCACCGTGTGGATCGCCCACAGCATCGCGTGCCATTTGCCGCGTCCCAGCTGCCGCTGCTGCTTCTCGCGCCGGCGCACGATGGCCGGGTAGAGGCCGATGCTCGCGTTGTTGACGAACACCTGCCCGTTGACTTCGCCTACGTCCACCGGGGCGGTCTTCCCGGCGACGGCGACGCGGACGCATTCGCCAAGATCCGCCGGCAGCCCAAGGTCGCGCGCGAAGTGGTTGAGCGTGCCGGTGGGCAGGACTGCGAGCGGTACCTCCGTATCGACCAGCGCCGAGGCGACCGCGCTGACGGTGCCGTCGCCCCCCGCGGCGACGATGCACGGCGGGCGCTCCTTCGCCAGCGCCTGCGCCGCGGCGCGCACGTCGCTCGACAGGCGGAAAGCGGCCTCGGCGCCCGCGTCGCGGAACAGGGCCTCGATGCGGCTGCGGTCCTCGGCGGTGAAGCCGCCGCCCGACAGCGGGTTAACGAGAACGGGCAGCGAATGCGGCATGCACGCCCGCGAGGCAAAGAACAAGCCAGGCAAGGCTGGAGCACACCGCCGCCAGCACATCGCTGAGGTAGTGCACGCCCAGGTACATGCGCGACAGCCCCACCAGCCCGACCATCGTCGCCGCCACCACGACGCAGTCGGCGCGCTGGCGCGCCTTGGGCAGCCGGGTGACCAGATAGGCCGTCAGCACGCCGTAGAAGAGCGCGGCGCCGGCGGCGTGGCCGCTCGGAAAGCTGTAGCTCGAGAGACTCAGCAGCGGATCGTCCCACCTCGGCCGGGCTCGCTCGAACAGGAGCTTCAGCAGATGGTTGATCCCGAGGCCCGCCGGCACCACGAGCAGCACGGCCGACATCCAATGCCATTCCCGCTTCCAAGCGAGCCAGCCGGCGAAGAGGGCCGAGTAGACCAGGATCGGCAGGTGCGCGTGCGCATGGGTGATGAAGAGGAGCACGCTGGTCGCCAGCGGGCTGCCATGCGCGCGCAGCCAGTTCGCGAGCCAGACATCGAAGGTGGTGAGGGGCCCGCCCGCGAGCAGGTCGCTCGTGATGGCGAAGAACAGGACGACCAGGAGGAGGAGCGCCTTGGCGGTGCGGCTCACTCTTTCGACGCGCCGGTCCAGCCGTTCTCGGTGATATCGAAGGCCCCGCCGTCCGGGTCGTGGTACTTCACCTCGTAGAAGCCGCCGCCCTGCGCCGGCTCGCCCATCCAGTGCCTGCCGCCGGCCGCCTCGATCGCCTCGCGCGTCGCCGGCAGGTCGTCGACGATGAAGCCGAAGTGGTGCGCGCCGACGTAGCCCGCGCCGCGGCGCCCGGCGAACTCCTCCTTGCGGTAATGCAGGAGCGCCAGGTTCATCACCCCATCGGTGAGATAGACGCCGTGCGCGCCGTGCCAGTCGGTGGTGCCGACGCGCTTGAGCCCGAACGCCCTGATGTAGAACTCGGCCGCCTTCTCCGGGTCGGGAACCGTGATGGCGATGTGCCGCAGCTTGGCCATGGCCCCAAGGTTAGCGCACAGGGCAGGCGATGGTGCTGACGCCGAGGTAGATCTCGCGCAGGAAAAGCGCGAGGCTGCCGATCAGGATGACCATCGCCAGCACGAAGAGCACGGCGACGACCTGCGAGAAATCGGCGGCGAACAGCGCGTCCATGAACGCCATCGCGATCAGCAGGCAGATGAGCAGCGCGCACAGCACGGCGAGCAGGATGGCGGTGTAGATGAGGCGCACGCGGCGGGCGACGAAGCCGAGCTCGCCGCGGGCGCTTTCCGCAAGGTCGTCGGCGAGCTCGGGCAGCGCGGCCACCAGCGTGCGGCGCCGGTCGACCGAGCGGCCGAGGCGGTTGACGAGCACGTTCAGCAGCGTGCCGACCGCGGTCAGCAGGAAGACCGGCGCGATCGCGAGCTGGATGACATGGCCGATGTCGCCGAGGGCCGAGGTGACAGGCATGGTGCTATTTTGTCCCACATGATCGAAACCCTCATAACGCCCCGCACGCGCGACCTCGGCGACGGCTTCCAGGTGCGCCGCGCCTTACCCGACGCGCGCCGGCGCAGCGTCGGGCCTTTCGTGTTCTTCGACCAGATGGGGCCGGCCGTGCTCGAACCGGGCAAGGGCCTCGACGTGCGGCCGCATCCGCACATCGGCCTCGCCACGGTGACCTACCTCTTCGAGGGCGAGATCCTGCATCGCGACAGCCTCGGCGTGGTGCAGCCGATCCGGCCGGGCGAGGTCAACTGGATGACCGCCGGGCGCGGCATCGTGCACTCGGAGCGCACGCCCGACGGGTTGCGCGCCGCCGGCTCGCGCGTCTTCGGCATCCAGACGTGGGTCGGCCTGCCGCGCGCGGACGAGGAGATCGCGCCCGGTTTCGTGCACCTCGGCGCGGCGGAGCTGCCGACGCTGGAAGAGCCGGGCCTGCGGGCGCGCGTCATCCTCGGCGAGCTCGGCGGCGCGCGCTCGCCGGTGCCGACGCGCAGCGCGACTTTCTATGCTGACGTGGAGCTGAACGGCGCGTCGCTCGCACTTGATACGCATTACGCCGAACGCGGTGCGTATGTCGTACAGGGCGGCATCGAGGTCGACGGCAAGCACTTCGACGCCGGGCAGATGATCGTCTTCCAGCGCGGCGCAGCCGTCACCCTTCTTTCGAAAGGCGCGCGCGTGATGCTCTTCGGCGGCGAGCCGCTCGACGGCGAGCGCTTCATCTGGTGGAACTTCGTCTCCAGCCGCAGGGAGCGCATCGCGCAGGCGGCGGCCGACTGGAAAGCCGGGCGCTTCGCCGCGGTTCCGGGCGAGACTGAATCCATTCCTCTTCCCGACAACCCGCCGCCGGGCGTTGTCCATTACCCGTAGGGAAAGAGTCTTGCTTCCCTTGGCTCATGGGCCGTGCCGGCCGCGCCTGAACTGGCGCACCGGTGGGCGGTCGACACTAGTGAGCGATGAGACGAGGCCTGTACAGCGCCGCACCGATCCGCAAAACCAGCGGGAAGGTGCGGGCTGAAATAGCCCCGCTACCGCAGACCCAGACGATTCCAGTAGCCGAAGCGCCGAAGCTTAAGTGGCGCGGCCTCTACAGGCGTCACGAAAAGCCGCTGCTCTTCCTCGCCGGGCTCGCGCTCGCCTTCGGGCTGGTCGCGACGCACGCCTCGCTTGCCCCGACGGTCCCGCCGGTCACGCAAGGCGACATCGACCAGGCGGTGGCGCGCACGCTCGAGAAGACGACGCTGCCTTCGCCGGCCATCAAGGCGTATCAGGCGGTGCGCAGCTCGATCGTGCGGGTAAGGGCGATCGGAGACGGGCTCGAGTACGACGAGTACATGCAGCGTGCGACGGGCAGCGGCGTGGTCATCATCGACCGCGGCGTGATCCTCACCAGCCTGCACGTCGTTGCCGGCGCGAGCCGCGTGCAGGTGCAGTTCGAGGACGGCATGGAGTCCGAGGCGGCGATCGTCAGCACGCAGCCGGAGAACGACCTCGCGGTCCTGCAGGCGCGGCAGGTGCCCGATGACCTGAAAGCGGCGACGCTGCGCTCGGCCAGGCACCTCACCGAAGGCGAGCACGTCACGGCGGTCGGCTTTCCGTTCGGCATCGGTCCCTCGGTATCGCACGGCGTGATCTCCGGGCTCAAGCGCCAGTACCAGTCGCCCGACGGCGAGCGCGCCCTGTCCAACCTGATCCAGTTCGACGCCGCCGCCAACCCCGGCAGCTCGGGCGGGCCGCTCGTCAACGCCGAGGGCGAAGTCATCGGCATCGTCACCGCCATCCTCAGCACCAGCGAGAAAGGCAGCTTCTCCGGCATCTCGTTCGCCGTGCCGATCGAACTCGCCGCCGGCGCCGCCGGCCTGCCGCCTTTCTAGCCGTGACCTTCCTCTGGCCGAGCGCGCTCTGGCTGCTGGCAGGCCTTCCCCTGCTGGTGGCGCTCTACGTTTGGCTCCTGCGGCGCAGGAAGAACGCCGCGATCGCGTTCCCGAACCTCGCGCTGGTGAAGGCGGCCCTCGGCCCGCGGCAAAGCATGCGCCGGCACGTCCCGCCGGTGCTGTTCCTCCTCGCCCTTGCGGTGATGATCCTCGCGCTCGCGCGTCCGGCCACCCAGATGACGCTCGCCTCGCAGCACGAGACCGTCATCCTTGCCATGGACGTGTCGGGCAGCATGCGCGCCGACGACGTGAAGCCGACCCGGCTCGCGGCGGCGCAGGCCGCGGCTCGCGCCTTCATCAAGGACACGCCGAAGTCGACGCGCATCGGCCTCGTCAGCTTTGCGGGCAGCGCGGCGCTGGTGCAGCCGCCGACCGCGAACCGCGACGACCTGAACGCCGCCATCGAGCAGCTCCAGCTCCAGCACGCCACCGCGGTCGGCAGCGGCATCCTGGTCTCGCTGAAGGCGCTCTTCCCCGACCAGGAGTTCGACGTGCGGCCGCCGGGGCAGATGCGCGCGAGCCGCGCCAGCGCCGCGGCCGGCGGCTCCGCGGCGCCCATCAACGCGGTGGCGAAGCCGGAACCGAAGCCGGTGCCGCCGGGCTCCTACAAGTCGGCGGTCATCATCCTGCTGACCGACGGCCAGACCACGACCGGGCCCGATCCGGTCGACGCCGCGCGGCTCGCCGCCGAGCGCGGCGTGCGCGTGTTCACCGTCGGCGTCGGCACGCCCGACGGGCAGATCCTCACCGGCGAAGGCTGGTCGATCCGCGTGCGCCTCGACGAGGACGCGCTCAAGGTGATCGCCGACATGACGCGCGCC
>DASSPL010000383.1:0-6873 GCA_035699685.1 Burkholderiales bacterium
GCCGAAAGATCATGCAGTACATGCAGAAACCGGGCTTAATTCTTGACGCAGCTTGCAATTTGCAACATAGTCACGGGCCGTGGAGGCCGAGTTCAATTCGCTGCAAGCGAAGGTCGAGCAGTTCGTCGAGCTTTGCGAGCGCTTGCGCGCGGAGAACAGCGACCTGCGCCAGCAGCTCGTCGCCGCGCAGAACGACGCCAAGCGCCTGCACGAGAAGATCGACGGCGCCAAATCGCGACTCGAGGGCCTGCTGAATCGGCTCCCCGGCTGATGGCTGAGGTCGCAAAGACTGTAGAAGTCCAGCTCCTCGGCCGCACCTATCGAGTTGCCTGCGAGGACCACGAGCGCGAGGCGCTCATGCAGGCGGTGGCCTACCTCGACGCCAAGATGAACGAGATCCGCCGCGCCGGCAAGGTCATGGGCGCCGAGCGCATCGCGGTGATGGCGGCGCTCAACGTGGCGCACGAATTGCTGAGCGTCAAGCTCGGCGCGGGATTCGATCTCGGGCAGGCAAAAAAGCGACTGTCTGCCATCGAATCGCGACTCGACGAAGCGATTGCCAAACAGGAAAAGTTGTTCTAAAAGATTCCTGTTCCCTGCTGTGCACGACAGGGCTCAATTTTTCCGAACCGATAGCTTCCTCAGGTTGCGGCCCTAGTGTCACTGTTGTGATCGTCCCCGCGCCCGCGGTAACAACTGCGGCGTGTGCCGGACGAACCTGATGTGACCGGAAAGCGACCACCCTGTTTAGCCAGGGTTCGGGAGCCGAGCCCACCGGCACGAGCGGGGGACGCTCCTTCCTCCTCCACAAGAAGAAGATGAATTACTGGCTCATGAAGAGCGAGCCGGACGAGTGCTCCATCGACGACGTACTCGCCGCGCCCGGACGCAAGACCGCCTGGAGCGGCGTGCGCAACTACCAGGCGCGCAACTTCATGCGCGATCGCATGCGCGTCGGCGATGGCGTGCTGTTTTACCACTCCAGCTGCCCGCAGCCCGGCATCGCCGGCCTCGCCGAGGTCGCCTCCCCCGCTTATACCGATGCGAGCCAATTCGACAGGAAGAGCCCCTACTACGACCCGAAATCGGAGCGCCAGGCGCCGCGCTGGGTGAACGTCGACGTGCGCGCGCTGCGCAAGACGCGCCTGATGCCGCTCGCCGAAATAAGGGAACAGAAAGCGCTGGCGAAGATGATCCTGCTGCGGCCGGGCAACCGGCTCTCCATCACTCCCGTCACGGCGGCAGAATGGCGCTACATCGTGGAGCGCCTGGCTTGAAGAACGACACGCTGCTGCGCGCCCTCGCGCGCCAGCCCACCGACCACACGCCGATCTGGCTCATGCGCCAGGCGGGGCGTTACCTGCCCGAATACAACGCCACTCGCGCGCGCGCCGGCAGCTTCCTCAAGCTCGCCAAGACGCCGGAGCTCGCCACCGAGGTCACGCTTCAGCCGCTCGAGCGCTTCCCGCTGGACGCGGCGATCCTCTTTTCCGACATCCTCACCGTCCCCGATGCCATGGGTCTCGGCCTGCACTTTGCCGAAGGCGAGGGCCCGCGTTTTGCCCGCCCCGTCCGGAATGAAGAGGATGTGGCCCGGCTCGCGCCGCCGGATCCCACGGTGGAACTGCGGTACGTCATGGACGCCGTGCGGCAGATCCGCCGCGAGCTGCGCGACCGCGTACCGCTGATCGGATTTTCGGGCAGCCCGTTCACCCTCGCCTGCTACATGATCGAAGGCTCGGGCAGCGACGACTGGCACAACGTGAAGCTGATGCGCCACGCGCGGCCGGAGCTCCTGCACCGCATCCTGGACGTGAACGCCCGCGCAGTCACGGCTTACCTGCAGGCGCAGGTCGAGGCCGGAGCGCAGGTGGCGATGATCTTCGACACGTGGGGCGGCGTCCTCGCGCATGAGGACTACGTGCCCTTCTCGCTCGCGTATGCACGCCGCATCGTTGCCGAGCTGCGCGTGCCGACGATCCTCTTCACCAAGGGCGGCAATCCGTGGCTCGCCGAGATGATGGCGAGCGGCGTGTCCGCGGTCGGTCTCGACTGGACGACCGATCCGCGCCATGCGCGGCAAATTGCGGGCGCACGCGTCGCATTGCAGGGCAACCTCGATCCACTTGCGCTGTTCGCGCCGGAGAATGCGGTGCGCGGGGCCGCGCGCCGTGTGCTCGATGCGTTCGGCCCGCAGCCCGGTCACGTCTTCAATCTCGGCCACGGCATTACACCGAAGACCCCGATCAGTTCGGTAGAAGCGTTGGTAGACGAAGTGCGCACTTACAGCAGTGCTCGGGCTAAAAACAACAACGCCCCTTGACTTATGCACAAATTTGGGCCGTTGACCGGCAAATCCCTGACGCCGCGTCGCTGACTGGCTACACGCGGCCAAGCCTTTGAAAGTTATAGGCGAAAAGGCCAATCAAGCGGCTGCCCGCTATGCGAAACTGCGCCCCTGCGGGCGTATGACGCGGGTATGAAGCGATTACCCACAGTTTTATCCACAAATTCTAAGTCCTTGCCCGGTAGGGAAAATTCCTGCGTGCGGGTAGCGCTGGACGTGCCGCTGCCGCGCCTTTTCGATTACGCCGCACCGGGCGGCGGCCAGATCGCCACCGGCGATCGCGTCACCGTGCAGCTGGGACGGCGCAATGCCACCGGCGTGGTCATCGAAGCCGATATCGCCAGCGAGCTCGCGGCGGAGCGGCTGAAATCGATCGTCGACGTGCGCAACGACGCGCCGCGCCTGCCTGCCGACTGGCTCGAGTTCATGCGCTTCCTCTCTTCGTACTACCAGCGGCCGCTCGGCGAGACGGTGGTGGCGGCGCTGCCGCCGCGCCTGCGCTCCGTCAAGCCGCTGCCGCGAAAGGTGCTGAGCGCCGAGCGGGCGCCGGGCTCCACCGTGTTCCATGCGGTGCACCCGCTGACCGCCGACCAGGTGAACGTCGTCGACGCCATCGGCGCGCGGCTCGGCGGCTTCGCCGCCATCCTCCTGCATGGCGTCACCGGCAGCGGAAAGACGGAGGTGTACCTTCACCTCATCGCCCGCGTGCTGGAAAGCGGCGCACAGGCGCTGGTGCTGGTGCCGGAGATTTCGCTCACGCCGCAGCTCGCTGCGCGGTTCCGCGAGGCATTCCCGCAAGCACGCATCGCGATGATGCACAGCGGGCTGGAGGACATCGCGCGCACGTCGGCGTGGCTCGACGCCGCGCGCGGCGATGCCGCCATCGTCCTCGGCACGCGGCTCGGCGTCCTGGCGCCGCTGCCGAAGCTCGGCCTCATCGTGGTGGACGAGGAGCACGACGCGTCCTTCAAGCAGCAGGAAGGCCTGCGATATTCGGCGCGCGACGCGGCCGTGTACCGCGCGAAGATGGCCGGCTGCCCTGTCATTCTCGGCACCGCGACGCCGTCGCTCGAGAGCTGGCACAACTTCCGCCAGGGGCGCTACGAGAAGCTGGACCTGCCCCAGCGAGCGGCGCCCGGCTCGCGGCTACCCGTGGTGCGCACCCTCGACCTGCGCGTGCTGCCGATGGAGCACGGCTTCGCCAAACCCGTGCTCGACGGCATTGCAACCCGGCTCGCCCGCCGCGAGCAGAGCCTGGTATTCATCAACCGCCGCGGCTACGCGCCCGTGCTGACCTGCGAAGCCTGCGGCTGGTGCGCCGGCTGCGAGCGGTGCACCGGGCGTCTGGTCCTGCACTCCGCCGATCGGCGGCTGCGCTGCCATCATTGCGGCGGGCAGCAGGCGATTCCGCGGGAGTGCCCGGTGTGCGGCAACGTCGACCTGAAAGCCATGGGGCGCGGCACGCAGCGGGTGGAAGAGACGCTCGGCGAGCGTTTTCCAGGCGCCCGCATCCTGCGCATCGACCGCGACAGCGCCCGGCGGCGCGAGACGCTAGCGCGCACGCTGGAGGCGGTGCGTGCCGGCGAGGGCGACATCCTGGTCGGCACGCAGCTCCTCGCGAAAGGGCACGACTTCCCCAACCTCACCTTCGTCGCCGTGCTGAACGCCGATAACGCCCTGCTGTCGACCGACTACCGCGCCGCCGAGCGGCTGTTCGCCGTACTGTCGCAGGTTGCGGGCCGCGCCGGACGGCGCGCCGAGCCCGGCGAGGTCATGGTGCAGACCCGCTATCCCGACCATCCCCTGTTCGCCGCGCTGGCAAAGCACGACTTCGCCGGCTTCGCCGAATCGCAGCTCGCCGAGCGGCGCATGGCGGGCTTTCCGCCGTTCGTCTTCGAAGCAGCGCTGCGCGCGGAAGCGCCCCAGCTCGCCGCGGCGCTCGCCTTCCTCGAGGACGCGCGCGGCCGGGTCGAGGCGCCCGCCGAGGTGCGCGTGTTCGATCCGGTGCCGCACGTCATGACCCGGCGCGCCGATTTCGAGCGGGCACAGCTCGTCATGCAGTCGGGCTCGCGTCCGGCGCTGCAGGACTACCTCGGCCGGCTTTCGGCCGAGCTCTTCCAGGCGGCGCCGCGCGGCGTGCGCTGGCACCTGGACGTCGACCCTATAGAGTTCGACTAGTGTCGAAGACCGAAATCGAAAGCGCGCTGCGGCGCGCGCTCCAGCGCATCGCCCCCGAACAGGCGGGCGCGCCGATCCTGCTCGAGCGGCCGAAACAGGCCGGCCATGGCGACTTCTCCTCGAACATCGCCCTGCAGCTGGCCAAGCACCTCAAGCGCAATCCCCGCGAGCTGGCGCAGGAAATCGCCTCGGCCCTGAGCGGCGACGGCTTCGAGCGGCCGCAGGTCGCGGGACCGGGCTTCATCAACTTCCATCTGAAGAGCGGCGCCCGCCTCGCGGTCATCAGAACGGTACTGGAGAAAGGCTCGCGCTACGGCCATTCCGACGCCGGCAAAGGCACGCCGGTGCAGGTGGAGTTCGTGTCCGCGAACCCGACCGGTCCGCTGCACGTCGGCCACGGCCGCCAGGCGGCGCTCGGCGACGCCATCGCCGCGCTGCAGGAGGCGCAGGGCCACAAGGTCACGCGCGAGTTCTATTACAACGACGCCGGCAGCCAGATCGACAAGCTCGCCTGGTCGGTGCAGGCGCGGGCCAAGGGCCTGCGGCCCGGCGACGCCGCCTGGCCCGAAGAAGGGTACGCCGGCGAATACATCGAGGACATCGCGCGCGACTACAAGTCGACCGGCGGCGAGCTCGCCGAGCTCGACGCCATCCGCCGCTTCGCGGTCGATTACCTGCGGGCCGAGCAGGACCTCGACCTGCAGGCCTTTGGCGTGAAGTTCGACGTCTACTACCTCGAGTCGAGCCTTTACACCGAAGGCAAGGTCGACGCCGTGGTGAAAGGCCTGGCCGCCAACGGCAAGACCTACGAAAAGGACGGCGCGCTGTGGCTGCGCACCACCGACTACGGCGACGACAAGGACCGCGTGGTGCGCAAGTCCGACGGCACCTACACCTACTTCGTCCCCGACGTCGCCTATCACGTCACCAAGTGGCAGCGCGGCTTCAGGCGCGTGATCAACGTGCAGGGCACCGACCACCACAGCACCATCACGCGGGTGCGCGCGGGCTTGCAGGCGCTCGGCCTCGGCATTCCGAAGGACTGGCCGGACTACGTGCTGCACAGCCTGGTCAAGGTGATGCGCGGCGGCGAGGAAGTGAAGATCTCCAAGCGCGCCGGCTCCTACGTCACGGTGCGCGACCTGATCGACTGGGTGGGGCGCGACGCGGTGCGCTTCTTCCTCGTCTCGCGCAAGGCGGACTCCGAATTCGTCTTCGACGTCGACCTCGCGCGGCAAAAGAGCGACGAGAACCCGGTGTACTACGTGCAGTACGCGCACGCGCGGGTGTGCAGCGTCTTCGCCCAGTGGGGCGGCGACCCGGCGTCGCTTTCGCATGCTCCCTTGGAGAAACTCGCGTCGGAGCGCGAAAGCGCCCTTGCCCGCCGGCTGGAGGAATTTCCGGAGATGATGGCCACGGCGGCCCGCGAGGCGGCGCCGCACGACGTGGCCTTCTACCTGCGCGAACTCGCTGCTCAGTTTCACTCCTACTATAATGCCGAGCGCATCCTCGTCGAAGACGAGGAGCTGCGCAGCGCGCGCCTCGCGCTTTGCGCCGCAGTCCGCCAGACGCTGGCCAACGGGCTGTCGCTGATTGGCGTCAGCGCGCCGGAGAAGATGTAGATGGCAAACAAGAAGTCCGCCTCGACGACGCGGCGAAGATCCGAAGGCGGCTTCCTCATAGGCATCTTCGTCGGCGTGGTGCTCGGCCTGGCCGTCGCTCTCGGCATCGCGTTCTACCTCAACAAGGCGCCGATGCCTTTCGTCACGGCCAAGTCCACCAAGGCGGACAAGGACGCCGCCGCCGGCAAGGCGCCGGCCATCGCCGGGCTGCCTTCCGGCTCCACCGCCCCCCAGGCGCCCGAGAAGCCCAAGTTCGACTTCTACAAGATTCTGCCCGGGCAGGAAGAGCAGGTCAGCGAAAAGGAACTGCGCGAGCGGGCACGCGCCAGCGCCAAGGGCAGTCAACAGGATTCGTCCAGGGACGTTTATTTCATACAGGCGGGCTCGTTCCAGAACCCCGCCGACGCCGACAACCAGAAGGCACGGCTGGCGATCCTCGGCTTCGAGTCGAGCGTGGAGCCGGCGAACCTGCCCGACAAGGGCACCTGGTACCGCGTGCGCCTCGGCCCCTATACCAAGGTCGAGGAGATCAACAAGGTGCGCCAGGCGCTGGCGCAGAACGGGATCGACGCGAGCCTGGTGAAGATCAAGGAGCCGCAATAGATGAAGAAGCTGTTCGCCGCGTTAGCCGCCTTCGCCGTCGCGATCCCCGTCGCGCTGGCGCAGGGCAATTTCCAGTACACGGAGCTGAAGCCGGCGCAGCCGGTCGAGACCGACGGCAAGAAG
>DASSPL010000384.1:0-3199 GCA_035699685.1 Burkholderiales bacterium
CGCCTCTCCTCGGTGGCGAATTCGCTTCGCCTGCTCACGTCCTTCTCCGGCGAGCATGACGAGCTCGGCATCACCACGCTGGCCCAGCGCCTGGGCCTCGCCAAGAGCACCGTGCATCGCCTCGCCGCCACGCTCACCTCGGCGGGCTTCCTCGAGCAGAACGGCGACACGGGCAAGTACCGCCTGGGCCTGGCGCTGTTCGAGCTCGGCGCCCTCGTGCGCCGGCGCATGGACGTGGCCAACGAGGCGCGGCCGCAGCTGCGCGAGCTGCTGGAGAAGACCGGCGAGACGGTGCAGCTCGGCATCGTCGACCGCGACAGCGTGCTCTATGTCTACGAGATGGAGAGCCGCCGCGCGATCCGCATGGCGGCCGCGGTCGGCGGGCGCGCGCCGCTGCACTGCACGGCGGTCGGCAAGGTGCTGCTCGCCTACCAGACGCCCGACTACGTGAAGGAGCTCATCGACCGCGGGCTCGCCGCCTTCACCGAGCACACCGTGGTGAAGCGCGATGCGCTGGTCGCCATGCTGAAGGACGTGCGCAGCCGCGACTGCGCGATCGACGACGAGGAGAGCGAGATCGGCCTGCGCGCGATCGCGGCGCCGGTGCGCAACCAGCGCGGCGAGGTGATCGCGGCGCTCGGCGTCGCCGCGCCGGTGCAGCGCATGACCAAGAAGGTGATGCAGGCCTGGCTGCCGACGGTGGTCGCGACGGCGAACGCGGTGTCGCAGCGCCTGGGCTATCTGCCGACGCACGCCGCCGCGCCCGATCTCCAGCATGCCTGACAAGAAGCACACGATCGCCGATCACCTCCTCGGTGCCGGGCACGACCACGAGCACGACGAAGACTCGGACCATGCGGACCATGACCATGATCACGACCACGACGGCCCCGCGGGGCCGATCGAGGAGAACGCGATCTGGCAGCAGGACAACATCACGCTGACGAGCGTCGGCATCGACATCGGCTCGGCGGGCACCCAGGTGATCTTCTCGCGCGTGCGCATGCGCCGCATGGGCGAGGATCTCTCCAGCCGCTACTTCGTCGTCGGCCGCGACACGCTCTACCAGTCGCCGGTGGCGCTCACGCCCTACCAGAGCGAGGTGCGCATCGACGAGCAGGCGATCGGCCAGATCATCGAGGATGCCTACGCCGCCGCCGGCATCCATCCCGACGAGGTCGACACCGGCTCGGTGATCCTCACCGGCGAGGCGCTGCGGCGCGAGAACGCGCAGGCGATCGGCGAGATGCTGGCCGACATCGGCGGCGAGTTCGTCTGCGCCACCGCCGGCCACCACATGGAAGCCATGCTTGCCGGCTACGGCTCGGGCGCGGCGAAGCTGTCGCACGACCAGGACTCGCACATCCTCAATATCGACATCGGCGGCGGCACCACCAAGCTCGCCTTCGTCGCGCACGGCAACGTCGTCGAGACCGCCGCCATCCACATCGGCGGGCGCCTGGTCGTCGTCGACGAGGCGGGGAAGATCACGCGCCTCGACCCGCAGGGCAAGGCACTGGCCGCCCGCGCCGGCTTCAACTGGGCTCTGGGAAAAACGATAACCGCCGATGAACTGGACACCCTGGCGGAATGGATGGCCGACACGCTGCTCGCCGCCATCGTGCGCCGGCACAGCGACCTCTACCTGACCGAGCCGCTCAGCGCCGGGGTGAAGCCCGATGCCATCATGTTCTCCGGCGGCGTGGCGGAATACGTTTACGGCCGCGAGACGCGGGACTTCGGCGATCTCGGCCGCCGCCTCGGCAGTTTCATCAACAAAAAAATAAACCGGCTGCCGTGGCGGCTGCTGCCCCCAGGGGAGTGCATCCGCGCCACCGCCTTCGGCGCCTCCGAATACAGCGTGCAGCTCTCGGGCAACACGGTCTACATCTCCTCGCCCGCCGAGCTGCTGCCGCGCAAGAACCTGCAGGTGCTGCACCCGCCGGTGAGCCTGAAGGGCAACCTGGACGCGGAGAAGCTGGCCGCGGCGATCCGCGAGCATTTCAGGGCCTTCGACGTCGTGGAAGGGGAGGCCGAGGTGGCGCTCGCCTTCCGCTGGCGCGGCGAGCCGGCGTTCGAGCGCCTCGAGGCCTTCGCCCGCGCCGTGACGATGAGTCTGGCGAAGACCATCGAGCGGGCAAAGCCCGTGTTCCTCATCCTCGAAGGCGATGTCGCGCAGACGGTGGGCGGGATCCTGAAGGAGGACTTCAAGCTCGCCTCGGAGGTGCTGGTGCTCGACGGCGTGTCGCTGCGCGACTTCGACTACATCGATCTCGGCCGCATCCGCATGCCCTCGTACACGGTGCCCGTGACCATCAAATCGCTCGTCTTCAGCCAGAACCCGACCCCTCACTCGCGCGGGCACCGCCATCACCACCACGAGCACCACGGCTGACGCGATCGGGCCCGTGAACGGCGGGCGCCTTCGCTTCGACGCGAAGTGGCTGATCATCGCCGCCTGCGTGGCGCTCACGGTGTACCTCGGCGTGGTGCCGCTCGGCTTCCTGGTCTGGCAGAGCTTCTTCACGCCGCACACGGCGGCGCGCGCGGCTCAGTTCACGCTCGGCAACTACGCCGAGGCCTACGGCTCGGCGGACACCTGGGTGCTGTTCTGGAACTCGCTCAAGTTCGCCACCGGCGCCTCCGCCATCGCGTTCGTCCTCGGCACGGGGCTCGCCTGGATGAACGAGCGCACCAACACGCCGTTCAAGAGCCTGTTCTTCGCGCTGTCCATCGTGCCGCTCATCATCCCGGGGATACTCTTCACCGTCGCCTGGATCCTGCTCGGCAGCCCGAAGATCGGGCTCATCAACCTCGCGCTGCAGAGGCTGTTCGACACGCAGGCGGTGTTCGTCAACGTCTATTCGCTCGCCGGCATGATGTGGGTCGAGGGCTTGCACTACTCGCCGATGGCCTTCCTCCTGATGACGGCGGCGTTCCGCGCGATGGACCCGGCGCTCGAGGAGTCGGCGGTGATGAGCGGCGCGAGCGTGCTGCAGGTGGTGCGCAAGGTGACGCTGCCCCTCGTCTGGCCGGCGATCTTCGCCACGCTGCTCATCCTCTTCGTGCGCGCGATCGAGTCGTTCGAGGTGCCGGCGCTCCTCGGCATGCCGGTCGGCATCCACGTCTTCACCTCCGCGATCTACCAGGCGGTGCACCGCTACCCGAGCCAGATCGGCCTCGCGTCGGCCTACGCGGT
>DASSPL010000385.1:0-6674 GCA_035699685.1 Burkholderiales bacterium
CCGCAGCGCATCGACGATGGCGTTCATCACCGAGGTCATCGCGCCCGCGCAGCCCGCCTCGCCGCAGCCCTTCGAGCCGAGCGGGTTGGTCGTCGCCGGCACCGGATGGCTGTGCCACTCGATGGAGGTCCGGATGTCCTCCGCGCGCGGCAGCGCGTAGTCCATGAACGAGCCGGTGACCAGCTGGCCGTCCTCGTCGTAGCGGGCGTCCTCCATCAGGCACTGGCCGATGCCCTGCACCACGCCGCCGTGCACCTGGCCTTCGACCAGCAGGGGATTCAGCACCGTGCCGAAGTCGTTCACCGAGTTGTAGCGCACGACTTCCACCTTGCCGGTGTCCGGATCGATCTCCACCTCGGCGACGTGGCAGCCGTTCGGAAATGCGGACGGAATCACCTCCGTAACGTGCTTCACATCGAGCTTGCCCGGATGCCGGCGCGCGAGCTCCATGATCTCTATCGAGCGATCCGTGCCGGCAACGACGTATTTGCCGTCCGAGAACTCCAGGTCGGCCGCCGCAGCCTCGAGCGCCTCGGCCGCGAGCTCCTTGCCTTTTTCGATCACCACCTTGGCTGCCTGCGCCAGCGCCCCGCCGCCCATCAGCGCCGAGCGCGAGCCGCCGGTGCCGGCGCCGAACACGATCTCGTCCGAGTCGCCCTGCAGCAGGCGGATCTTGTCGAACGGAATCCCCAGGTGGGTGTTGAGCACCTGCGCGAACGGCGCCGCGTGCCCCTGGCCATAGTCCAGCGTGCCCGAGATCATCGTCACGCCGCCGTGGTTCTCGAACCGGATGCCGCCCATTTCCTTGTTGGGCGGCGCGGTCACTTCCATGTAGCTGCCGATGCCGAGGCCGCGTAGCCGGCCCTTCGCCTTCGACTCCGCTCTTCTCTTCTCGAACCCCGCGACGTCGCCGGCCTTGAGCGCCTTCTCCATGATCGCGCCGAAATCGCCGCTGTCGACCGTCATCTGCGCCGCGTTCTTGTACGGGATCTCGGACGGCTTGACGTGGTTGCGCCGCCGCAGCTCGACGCGGTCGATGCCCATCTCGCGCGCCGCCTCGTCGATCAGCCGCTCCATGTAGTAGTTGGCCTCGGGCCGCCCCGCGCCGCGGTAGGCGCTCACCGGCGTGGTGTTGGTGACCATTACCTTGGTCGACACCTCGAGGAGCGGGATGCGGTACACGCCGCACACGTTGCGCACCACGTTCATCGACGGCGGCTGCGGCGCCACGGTGCCGACCCAGGCGCCGACGTTGCCGAAGCCGGTGATCCTCAACGCCAAGAACCGGCCGTCCTTATCGAGCGCCAGCTCGCTCGTCATCTCGTGGTCGCGGCCATGCTGGTCCGAGAGGAACGAGCCCGAGCGCTCGTCCGTCCACTTCACCGGCCGGCCGAGCGCGCGCGCGGCATGCGCGAGGCAGACGTATTCCGGATAGATCGAGGCCTTCATGCCGAACGAGCCGCCGACGTTCGGCGTGATGAGCTTCACCTTGTCCTGCGGCACGCCGAGGATCTCGGCGAGCTGGTTGCGCAGCGCGAACACGCCCTGGCCCTGGCAGGTGAGCACGAAGCGCTCGCCTTCGTACTTGCACACCGCCGAGCGCGGCTCCATCGCGGCGACGACCACCCGCGTATTTCTCAGGCTGAGCTTCGTCACGTGCGCCGCCTTGGCGAACGCCTCGGCGACCTTGTCCGGCTCGCCCCACAGGAAGTCGAGGATCACGTTGCCCGGCACGTCGTCGTAGAGCTGCGGCGCATCCGGCTTCGCCGCCGCGCTCCCGGTCGTCACCGCGGGCAGCGCCTCGATATCGAGCTCGATCGCCTCGGCCGCATCCTTCGCCTGCACCGCCGTCTCGGCGACCACGCATGCCACCGGATCGCCGACGTAGCGCACCTTGCCCGAGGCGAGCGATTTGCGCACCGGCCGCTTCATCGGCGAGCCGTCGCGCTGCTTGAAGTCCAGCGCGCACTTGTGCGGGCCGTACGCGGCGAGGTCGTCGCCGGTGTACACCGCCAGCACGCCCGGCATGGCCCTGGCGCCCGTCACATCGATCCTGTTGAGCACACCGTGCGCGTGCGGGCTCCTCACGATCCAGGCGTACGCCTGCCGGGGCTCGTTGACGTCGTCGGTGTAGCGGCCCTTGCCGGAAAGCAGCGTCGCGTCTTCCGTGCGCCTTACCGGCTGGCCGATTTTGAAATTCGGGGTCAGGGCAGTAATTCTAGAATCGACCGGTGGCGTCCTCCGAAGCAATTCGCTGGCTGGAATCGTTCTCGGCTGCCCTGGCGGCCGGCGAGGGCGCGGGCGTCGCGCGTCTTTTCCAGCCCGGCGGCTACTGGCGCGACCTGCTGGCGTTTAGCGGGGATATCCGCACCTTCGAAGGCCGGGACGCCATCCGCGGGATGCCCCGCTTGGGGGCTGCACGGTTACATGTCCTGGGACAGCACCCGGTCGCCGACCCGCACGAAGCCTGGTTCAGCCTCGAGACCGCCGTGGGGCGCGGGATCGGACATGTGCGCCTGCGCGATGGCGCGGCGTGGACCCTTCTCACCGCGCTGCGCGAGCTGAAGGGCCATGAGGAGCCGGCCGGGCCGCGCCGTCCCCTCTACGCACCCCGCGACGCCGGCGCACGGCAACCGTATGTGCTGATCGTCGGCGGCGGGCAGGGCGGCATCGCCCTCGGCGCCCGCCTCAAGCGCCTCGGCGTCCCGGCGCTGATCGTGGAAAAGAACGAGCGCGCCGGCGACTCCTGGCGCAAGCGCTACAAGTCGCTGTGCCTGCACGACCCGGTCTGGTACGACCACCTGCCGTACATCCCGTTTCCCGACCACTGGCCGGTGTTCTCGCCGAAGGACAGGATCGCCGACTGGCTCGAGATGTACACGCGCGTGATGGAGCTCGACTACTGGACCTCCACCGAGTGCCTCAACGCGCGGCCGGTGCAGGGCGGCTGGGAAGTGGATGTTCTTAAGAACAATCAGCCGCTGACGCTGCGGCCCACGCACCTCGTCCTCGCCACCGGCATGTCCGGGTTCCCTTTCCGCCCCCCTGTTAAAGGGGTCGCGAGCTTTCCCGTTTTGCACTCTTCCGAGTTCAAGGATGGCGCGGCATACGCGGGACTGAGGTGCGTCGTCGTCGGCTCCTCGACCTCCGCGCACGACATCTGCGCCGACCTTGTCGAGAACGGCGCCGCCGAAGTGACGCTGATCCAGCGCGCCCCGACGATCGTGGTGCGCTCCGACACGCTGCGCGAGCTCGCCTGGGGCAAGCTCTACTCGGAGGAGGCGGTGGCGCGCGGCTACACCACCGACATCGCCGACCTCACGCTCGCGTCTGTTCCGTTCAAAGTACTGCCCGAGCTGCAGCGCCCGCTCTACGCCGAGATCGCGCGGCGCGACGCGGACCTGTACGCGGCGCTCTCCAAGGCGGGCTTCGTCTACGACTTCGGCGAGGACGGCTCCGGCCTGCACTCGCTGTATCTGCGCCGCGGCGCCGGCTACTACATCGACGTCGGCGCCTCGCAGATGATCATCGACGGGCGCATTCGCCTGAAGCGCGGCGCAGTCGACGCGCTGGACGAGCGCGCCGTCGTGCTCACGGACGGCTCCAGGCTGCCCGCGGACCTCGTAGTCTTCGCCACCGGCTACGGCAACATGAATCAGTGGGCGGCGAAACTCATCTCGCCGGAAGTCGCCGAGCGAGTCGGGCTCGTGTGGGGCGTCGGTTCGAACACCAAGGGCGATCCGGGACCATGGGAGGGCGAGCTGCGCAACATGTGGAAGCCGACCAAGCAGCCGAACCTGTGGTTCCACGGCGGCAACCTGATGCAGAGCCGCCACTACTCGCTGTACCTGGCGCTGCAGCTCAAGATGCGCCACATAAACCAAGCCCGGAGCTGAGATGCACGACACCCTCGCGAAGATCCGCAAGTTCCGCGACGACCGCGACTGGAAGCAGTTCCACGACCCGAAGAACCTGTCGGTCTCGATCTCGATCGAGGCGGCGGAGCTGCTCGAGCTCTTCCAGTGGATGAGCGGCGAGGAGGCCACGCGCTACGCCGCCGAAAACAAGGAGCGCGTGTCGGAGGAAATCGCCGACGTGGCGATCTACCTCATCGAGCTGGCCGACATCACCGGCATCGATCTCGCGCAGGCCATCGAAGCCAAGCTGGAGAAGAACGCGAAAAAGTATCCGATCGAGAAGTCGCGCGGCGTCTCGACCAAGTACACGCACCTGAAGTAGGGATGGACCGCCTCGAGCGCTTCTACAAGATCGACCAGCTGCTGAAGGACCGCAGGGTCGTCTCGTTCGCCGACTTCAAGAAGGAGCTCGGCATGTCGCCGGCGAGCGTGAAGCGCGACCTCGCCTACATGCGCGAGCGCTTCAACGCGCCGATCGAGTATGACCGCGACGCGAACGGCTACAGATTCGGAACCCCGGGCCCCGGCCCGCGCTACGAGCTGCCGGGACTCTGGTTCAACGCTGCGGAAGTGCTCGCGCTCCTCACCACGCTGCGCATGCTCGGCGACCTGCAGCCCGGCATGCTCGACGGCCAGATCGAGCCCTTGCGCGAGCGTCTGCGCGGCATCCTCGGCAGCGGCGACCACTCGTGGCAGGAAGTGGAGAAGCGCATCCGCATATTCCAGCCGGAGCGCCGCAGCGGCGACGCCAAGCACTTCAGCGTCATCGCCGCGGCGGTGCTCAAGCGCTCGCGGCTATGGATCCGCCACTACAACCGCCAGCGCAACGAGGAAACCGAGCGGGAGGTCTCGCCGCAGCGCCTCGTGCATTACAGGGACAATTGGTATCTCGACGCGTGGTGCCATCTCCGCACCGACCTGCGCAGCTTCGCCGTCGACGCCATCCGCGAGGCCCAGCTGCGAGACGCGCGCGCCAAGGAAATCCCGGCCGCGGAGCTCGACAAGCACTTGGGCAGCGGCTACGGGATCTTCGCCGGCAGCAAGGTGGAATGGGCCGAGCTGAAGTTCACGCCCGAAGCCGCGCGGTGGGTATCGGCGCAGACCTGGCACCCCGACCAGCGCACAAAAGTGGAGAAGGACGGCAGCTACATTCTGGAGGTGCCATACGCCGAGACGCCCGAGCTCGTGATGGAGATCCTGAAATTCGGGGCCGAGGTGGAGGTTGTTAAGCCACCTGCGCTAAGGCGCCAGATAGCGGACACGCTAAAGAAGGCGGCGAAACGCTACGGATGATTCAGAAGGGACGGCGAACCTCACGGCTAGCCGGGTGGCCAGCCGGCCGGATTTCGGGCGTGGTGAAGGATGGCAATCACGTCAACGCGATCCCCGTTGGCGACATAGAAGATGAGGTACGGAAATCGGGATACCACCGCTCGGCGGATGCGCCGGTGGACGACCTGATGCGCGCCGGGGAAATCCCGGATTCTTTCGAGTTGCTCGCCGACCGCGGAGAGGAACTCAGTTCCGAGTCCTCGACGTTGTGATTCGTACCAACGAAATGCCGAACGCAGGTCGCGCTGCGCTCGGGGGCGGACAACGATCCGCCGGGTCATTCTCCGCGGCGAATAGCCGCAAACACCTCTTCCATGGTCAGCCCGCCATCCGGGTCGGCCGCCATTTCCTCAAGGCGACGATCGAGTTCTTCCTTCTGCCAATCAGTAAGGGGGATCGCGTCGGGAACCGCAGATATGCTCGCCCAGATCGCCTCGACGAGTTCCATGCGCTCCTCGACCGGCAAGGACAGGATTTCTGCGACGAGCTCTTGCTTCCCCATGGTTCTAGCCTACCACCCGGCAGGCTCACCAAGCGAGCGAGGCCCGCCCGGGAAGCGGGAGTCCTCCGAGTGGTGCCGGCCTAGGCGGCCTTGCGCAGCTCGGGAGCGGCGGTCGACGCCTGCAGGGCCTGGCGTAGCTCGTCGGCGGACACGCCGGCGGCCCTAGCCCAGTCCCAGGTCTCGAGCTCGGTGGCGAGATCGAGAGCCGCGTCGTTGCTCAGCAGTGTGGTGGCGTCCATGGCTCTATCTAAGCGCTGCATGCCGCACAAGGCGTGCCCCCTGGGTTAGTTCCTCCGGACTAAGGGTCTTCCCGGCGGGCTCACGCCCTGAGCCACCCCCGGCCGCAGGATGGCCGCATGATCCCCGTCGACCTGCTCGTTGCGCTCTCGCCGACCGTCCTCTGGGCCTGCCTGTGGCTGGCCGAAAAGGTCCGCTGATGATCGCCTCCGCCCTGCGCCCCCTCATGTCCTCCTTGCGGCTGCGCTCCAGGCGGCGCCGGCTGACCCGCCAGGAGCTGGTCAAGCTGCTCTCGGACGCCAACCGCCGATCCGAAATCAGGTTTCCGGCCCGATTACCCAGGCAATTCAAGCTCACCTCGTGATGCCGGCCCATGGGCTTGCTGACCAATCACGCCCGTGCCCGCATGCAGCAGCGCGGCATCCGGCCGGAGATGCTCGCGGCGCTCCTCGACTACGGCCGGGAGATCCACGTCAACGGCGGCTGCGACCTGCTCTTCTTCGACCGGCGTGCCCGTGCCCGGCTGGCCAAGGCAGGCAACAGCTACGCCATCCTCGGATCCGACGGAATGGTGATCACCGTCGGGCATCGCTTCCGCCGTATCCCCCGCCGGCGTTGAAACGGTAGCGCACCCGTTACACCCGAAAGGCGATTCAGCCGACAGACAACGGCCGGTCCGCCGCCGA
>DASSPL010000386.1:0-3601 GCA_035699685.1 Burkholderiales bacterium
GGACGGCCAGGCGCTGCCGACCCCGGGAGGTGCGCCGATCCTGCGCCAGGGGCGCGTGATCGGCGGCATCGGCTGCGGCGGCGGCACCGGCGAGCAGGACCAGCAGTGCGCCGACGCCGGCGCGCAGGCCCTTTCCTAGGCTCGCCTCGCCCTATTCCCGATATTCGTCGGAGCCCTGCACCCAGATGAAGGACTGCAGGTCGATCATGTCGCGCGGGCGCAGATCGCGCTGATCGCGCCGCACCGCGGCGGCGAACTCGAGCAGGCTGGCGTACGTTTCCCACGACGGGCGCGGGCGATAGCGGAAATCGAAGCCGTAGGCCGCCGCCGCCGCGCGCGTCACCCGTGGCTTCAGAAACATGTGCACGCGGGGCTCGGCGATGAAGCCGAAAACCGTGGCAAGCGGCCAGGTCAGCACCCGCGTCTGCCGCCGCGGCAGCGCCGCCACCACCTCGATCCAGTGCTCGAAACGGCGCTGCAGGCTGGCGCCGCCATGCAGCAGGTGGTAGAGCCCCTCGGCAAAGGCGCGCGCGCCGGCGGCCGTCTTCACCGCGTCGCGCAGCGCCATCTTCTCGAAGGAAAAGATCATGCTGTGGCGCGAGCGCTGCTCCACGCGCACCGCGCGCGCCGCGATCTGCGCGAACTCGCCCGCCTTGAGGAGGCGGGCGAACTCGTCGCGATGCAGCGCCTCCTGCCAGCGCAGGTGCGTCTGCCACTTATAGCTGCGCTCCCAGTCGAGGTAGGTGTCGTCGCGAAAGCCGCCCGGGAAGAAGCGCAGGAACTTCCGGCGGCAGCGCTGCGCGCCGCGGCCGCTCGTGCCCGGGATGGGAGGGATTCGCATGTCTGCCTGATCGCGACATGCTATAGGCACGCTAGCCGACATCAAGCCGCCGCTTTTGCGTTAGATCAATGGCGCCCGCGTTGGCGCTCCTAGACTGGCCCGCACATGAGCGCCGATCCGCATCAGGCTTCGGTGTACGAAATCGTCTCGCGGGAAGACTTTTCCGAGGCGACCTACCTCCTTGAAGTGCGTCACCCGATGATGGCGAAGGCCGCGAAGCCCGGCCAGTTCGTCATCGTCATGGCGCACGCGCACGGCGAGCGCATACCGCTCACGCTGGCGGACTTCGATCGCGGCCGCGGCACCGTCACGCTGGTGATCCAGGCGGTCGGCAAGACCACGCGCGAGATGCAGCAAAGCTGCACCGTCGGCACGAAGCTGCACGCGCTCGTCGGTCCGATGGGCATTCCGACGCACGTCAGCAAGGCCAAGAAGGTGCTGTGCGTGGGCGGCGGCCTCGGCGTGGCGCCGGTGTTTCCGCAGGCGCGCGCCTACAAGGAAGCGGGCGCCTACGTGATCGGGGTGGTCGGCTTCCGCTCCAGGGATCTCGTCTTCTGGGAAGACAAGTTCCGCTCCGCGTGCGACGAGCTCATCCTGTGCACCAACGACGGCTCGGCCGGCATGCGCGGCTTCGTCACCGACGGCGTCAAGCGCGCGCTCGCCGCGCATCCGGATCTCGAGGAGGTGGTGGCGATCGGCCCGCCGGTGATGATGAAGGCGTGCGCCGAGGCGACGCGCCCGGCCGGCATCCGCACCATGGTGAGCGTCAACCCGATCATGGTCGACGGCACCGGCATGTGCGGCGGCTGCCGCGTGAAGGTCGGCGGCAAGGTGAAGTTCGCCTGCGTCGACGGCCCCGACTTCGACGGCCACCAGGTCGATTTCGACGATCTCATGGCGCGCCTCGCGCGCTACAAGCAGCAGGAACAGGCCGCGCTCGAGCGCTGGCTCGACACCTGCCGCATCATGCAGCGCTCGCCGGAGGCGGCGGAGCTGCCCGATCCTTTCGAGGAAGTCGCCGGTGGCTAAGAAGAGGACCATCCGCAGCATCCCGCAGCAACGCACGCCGATGCGGGAGCTCGACCCCAAGGCGCGCGCGAAGAATTTCAGCGAGGTAGCGTGCGGCTACTCGCTCGAGGACGCGCTGCGCGAGGCGCAGCGCTGCCTGTACTGCCCCGACCCGGCGTGCGTCGAGGGCTGCCCGGTATCGATCGCCATCCCGGATTTCATCCGCAAGATCGAGGAGAAGGACTTCCGCGGCGCCTATGAAACGATCGGCCGCGCGAACCTGCTGCCGGCGATCTGCGGTCGCGTCTGCCCGCAGGAAAATCAGTGCGAGGGCGTCTGCCCGGTGGGACAGACGCTCGAGCCGGTCGCCATCGGGCGCCTCGAGCGCTTCGTCGGCGACCGGGCGATCGCCGAGGGCTGGTCGAGCACGCCCTACATCGAGCGAAACGGCCTGCGCGTCGGCATCGTCGGCTCCGGGCCCGCCGGCATGGCGTGCGCGGCCGACATGGCGAAGGCCGGCTGCGAGGTCGTGGTGTACGAAGCGTTCCAGGAGCCGGGCGGCGTGCTCAAGTACGGCATCCCCGACTTCCGCCTGCCCAACCCGGTGATCGACGCCGAGATCGAGAACCTGAGGAAGCTCGGCGTGAAGTTCGAGTGCAACACGCTCGTCGGTCGCCTGTTCACCATCGAGGACATGATCGGCGAGATGGGATTCGACGCGGTGTTCATCGGCACCGGCGCCGGCTACCCGTCGATGATGGGCATCCCGGGCGAGTCGCTGAACGGCGTGCTGTCCGCCAACGAGCTCCTTACGCGCTGCAACCTGATGCGCGCGCGCGATTTCCCGCAGTACGACACGCCGCTGCCGCAGGGCAAGAGCGTGGCGGTGATCGGCTCCGGCAACACCGCGATGGACGCGCTGCGCGTCAGCCTGCGGCTCGGTGCGCCGAGCGTGCACTGCATCTACCGGCGCACCAAGGCCGAGAGCCCGGCGCGGGCCGAGGAGCTGCACCACGCCGAGGAGGAAGGCATCCAGTTCCACTGGCTCACCAATCCGGTCGAGATCCTCGACGATGGCCACGGCAACGTGCGCGCCATGCGCTGCATCAAGATGGAGCTCGGCGAGCCCGACGAGTCCGGCCGCCGCCGGCCGGTGCCGGTCGCCGGCAGCGAGTTCGAGTTTCCCGTCGACGTGGTGGTCTACGCCATCGGCACCAACGCCAACCCGATCATCGGCCAGACCGCCAAGCTGAAGCTGAACAAATGGGGCTACCTCGCCGCCGGCGAGGATCTCGCCACGTCGATGGCCGGCGTGTTCGCCGGCGGCGACATCGTCACCGGCGCGGCCACCGTGATCGAGGCGATGGGCGCCGGGCGCAAAGCGGCGCGCAGCATGAAGCGCTATCTGGGCCTCGCGCCCGCCAACCACTCTTTCCTGGGAATCGAGGGCCGCAACTTCGTCCGCGTGCGCGCATGAAAACCATACAGACGCTCAAAGAACACATCGTCGAAGTCATCAGCGACTCCGGCGAAGGCGCACAGCGCTGCGGCCAGTCGCTCGGCTCGATCGCCGCGCGCATGGGCAACGGCATCTGGACGGTGGAGATCATTCCCGCCGAGATCCGCCCGCCGGCGCGCAGCGTCGCCGGCGCGAGCGGCAACCGCATCCGCATCGGCGCCGGGCCGGTCACCAACGGCGGCGACCTCACCGACCTGGTGGTCGCCTTCAACGAGCAGGTGCTGCTCGGGCGC
>DASSPL010000387.1:0-2253 GCA_035699685.1 Burkholderiales bacterium
GACCTGATGGTGGCGGTCGACGGCGAGGCCGCGCGGCAGCTCGCCGCGCTGGCGCGCGAGCGCTGGCAGGCGGCGACCGGGCAGAAGATGAAGCCGGTCACTTTCCGCGGCGTCTCGGACAACGATCCGTGGCCGGCGAGCTTCCAGCCCGACCTGACCTCGGTCGAGGTCGGCATCGCGCGCACCGCGCCGCCGCGCGGCGAGCTGCCGGCGATCCGGGAGGTGGAGAAGCTCTACCTCGACATGATCGCCGCCGCGCAGCACACGCTCTACATCGAGAACCAGTACTTCACCGCGCCGCGCATCGCCGCCGCGCTGGAGAAGCGCCTGCAGGAGGCCGACGGCCCCGAGATCGTGCTGGTGCTGCGCCTGCTGTCGCACGGCTGGCTCGAGGAGCACACCATGCACGTGCTGCGCACGCGCCTCATCGAGCGGCTGCGCAAGGCCGACAAGCACGGCCGCTTCCACGTCTACTACCCGCACGTGCCCGGGCTGGCCGACGGCTGCTGCGTCGACGTGCACTCCAAGCTGATGATCGTCGACGATCGCGTGCTGCGGATCGGCAGCTCGAACCTCTGCAACCGCTCGATGGGCCTAGACACCGAGGCCGACGTCGCCATCGAGGCGCGCGGCCGGCCGCAGGTGGCGAACGCCATCCGCCGCTTCCGCGACAAGCTGATCGCCGAGCACCTCGGCGTGCCGGTGGAAAGGCTGCGCGTCGAGGTCGAGCGCGCCGGGTCGCTCGCCGGCGCGATCAAGGTGCTGATGCACGAGGGCCGCTCGATGCGCGAGCTCACCTCGCTGCCCGAGTGGTCCGACGCCGTGGTGAACGTCGCGGCGGTCGCCGACCCCGACGAGCCGATCGCGCTCGACGCCCTGCTCCTCGACCGCCACCACGACGAGGTGGAGAGGAAGGAACGGCCCGCCTGGGGCAAGATCGCGCTCATCGCCGTCGTCGTCGCCGCGCTCACGGCGCTGTGGCGCTGGACGCCGCTCGCCGAGACCGTCAGCGCCGACACCGTGATCGGCTGGGCGAAGGACTTCGGCAGCCGCTGGTGGGCGCCGCTCGTCCTCATGCTGTCGTACACGCCGGCGTGCCTGGTGATGTTCCCGCGGCCGCTGATCACGCTCGCCGCGGTGATCGCGTTCGGCCCGTGGATGGGCTTCGTCTACGCGCTGGTCGGGATCACCTTCTCCTCGATTGCCACGTACTACATCGGCGTGCGAATGCGCCGCGACACGGTGCGCCGCCTGGCCGGGCCGAAGCTCGACAAGATGATCGAGGTGCTGAAGCGCCACGGCCTGCTCGCCATGACGCTGCTGCGCCTGGTGCCGATCGCGCCGTTCGCGGTCGAGAGCATCGTCGCCGGCGCGATCCGCATGAAGGTGTGGCACGTCGCGGTCGGCACGGCGATCGGCCTGCTGCCCGGCACGCTCGCCACCACCATCTTCGGCGACGCGATCGAGACCGCGCTCACCGGCACCGGGGACGTCAACTGGTGGCTGGTGGGCGGCGCGGTCACGCTGCTCGCGGGCGGCATCGTCGCGGTGAAACGCTGGTTCACCAAAATGAGCCGACGCATTCACGCGGGCGATGAGCAGGCACGCAGACAGCCTGGCTAACTGGCAGGCGCTCTCGGACCAGCTGCCCGAGAGCTGCCTGCGCATCGCCTCCTACAACGTCCACGGCTGCGTCGGCACCGACGGCAAGAAGGACGCGGCGCGCATCGCCGAGGTGATCGGCGAGCTGCGCTGCGATACCGTCGGGCTGCAGGAGGTCGACTACCGCCTCGACTACATCGGGCAGCGGCTGAACATGTGCTGCGTGCCCGGGCTGACGCTGGTGCGGCACGACGGCCCGTTCGGCAACGCCCTGCTGACCACGCGAAAAGTGCTGGAGGTGCGCCGCCTGGACCTGGGCTACGGCCGCCGCGAGCCGCGCAACGCGCTCGACGTCGATCTCGACGTCTGCGGCACGCGGGTGCGGGTGATCGTCACCCACCTGGGGCTGTTCGGCGCCGAGCGGCGCTGGCAGGTGCGCAAGCTCCTCGAGATGATCCGCGACACGCAGGAGCGCCTGGTCGTGCTCGGCGACATCAACGAGTGGTTCCCCTTCAGCCGGCCGCTGCGCTGGTTCAACCGCCTGCTCGGCCACTCGATGGCCGAGCGCTCGTTCCCGTCGCGCCTGCCGCTCTTCGCGCTTGACCGCGTGTGGGCGCGGCCGCGGCCGGCGCTCCTCGCGCTGAAGGCTCA
>DASSPL010000388.1:0-5837 GCA_035699685.1 Burkholderiales bacterium
CCTGCGCAAAGTGCTGCGCTGGATCAAGTCGGGGATCCCGTTCTACTACCTGCCGGACCTCGACTTCGGCCGCAAGGGCACCATCTTCGTGCCGTTCTTCGGCGTGCCGGCCGCCACCGCGGTCGGCCTGTCGTATATTGCACGCAGCACCGGCGCCGCCGTCGTGCCGTGCGTGGCGCGCATGCTGCCCGAGGGCGGCTACGTGGCGCGCTTCTATCCTGCGTGGACCGGTTTCCCGAGCGGCGACGAAGCGGCGGACGCCCGCCGCATGATGGCCTTCATCGAGGAGCGCGTACTGGAAATGCCCGAGCAGTACCACTGGCTGCACAAGCGCTTCAAGACCCGGCCGGAAGGCGAAGCGAGGTTCTACTGAAGGTCGCCGTCATTGGCGCGGGCCACATGGGCCGCTACCACGCCGAGAAGTTCGCGCGCATCGCCGAGCTCGTCGCCGTGGTCGACGCCGACGCGGGACGCGCGCGCGCCGTCACCGAGAAGGCGGGCGGCGAGCCGCTCACCGATTACCGCCAGCTCTTCGGCAAGGCCGAGGCGGCCGTGGTCGCCGTGCCGACCGATCGGCACCACGCGATCGCCCGGGAGTGCCTGGAGCACGGGCTCCATGTCCTGATCGAGAAGCCGATCGCCACGACGCTTGGCGAAGCCGACGAGCTCGTCGCGCTGGCGGAAAAGAAGCGCGTGGTGCTGCAGTCGGGCCACGTCGAGCGCTACAACAGGACCTTCCGCGCGCTCGTCGCCCGCATGGACAAGCCGGTGTTCGTCGAGGCCGAGCGCCTCGCCGCCTTCAAGCAGCGCGGCGCGGAAGTCGACGTCGTCCTCGACCTGATGATCCACGACCTCGACCTGGCGTGCGCGCTGGCGCGTGCCGAGCCGGTCGACGTCAGCGCCTGCGGCTTCCGCGTCCTGACGCGCGACATCGACATCGCCAACGCGCGCATCGAGTTCGCCAACGGCTGCGTCGCCAACCTGTCGGCGAGCCGCGTGAGCCAGGCCGCCGTGCGCAAGCTCCGCGTCTTCCAGCCCGACCTCTACGTCTCCGCCGACCTGCAGGGCGGGAAGCTGCGCTACGTACGGCAGGTCGCCGGGCAGATCGAGGAGAACGAGGAAACGCACCAGGGCGGCGACGCGCTCGCCGAGCAGGCCGCCGCCTTCCTGGCCGCCGTGCAAGGCAAAGCGCCAGTGCCCATCGACGGAAAGCAGGGTCGCCTCGCGCTCGATCTCGCGTTGCAGGTCGGCCGGCTGGTGCGCGAACGCCTCGAGCGGTTCAAGTAAATTCCAACTATGAGAGGAAACGCATGAAGCCGATTCTTGCTGCCGCATTGACGGTCTTCGCCGTGCACGCCGCCGCACAGGCGCCGGCGCCCAAGGTGGACGGGATCTCGAAGGCCCGCAAGGCCGACGCCGCGCACAAGTCGCAGAAGCTCGACGGCTTGAACAAGGACCGCAAGCTCGATGGCCTGAACAAGGATCGCAAAGCCGCCGCTATCAAGGCGCAGCAGCGCGCGAAGTAGGCACTTGGGCAAGCGCCTCCGTCTCTCCTTCACCAAGATGCATGGCGCGGGGAATGATTTCGTCGTGCTCGACCATACAAGGACCCCGTTCAGTCTGACGCGCGAGCAGCTGCGGCACATCGCCGACCGCCACCGGGGCATCGGCGCGGACCAGATCCTGGTGGTCGAGCGGCCGAGCAAGCCCGGCGTCGACTTCCGCTACCGCATCTTCAACGCCGACGGCGGCGAGGTCGAGCAATGCGGCAACGGCGCGCGCTGCTTCGTCAAGTTCGTGCGCGAGCGCGGGCTCACCGACAAGAACGAGATCGCGGTGGAGACGCTGGGCGGGACGATTCGCCCGCGCCTGGAAGGCGACGGCGAGGTGAGCGTGGACATGGGCCGGCCCGTGTACTCGGGCATGGAAACGCTGCAGGTGGACGGGGAGCGGGTCGAGGCGGCCATCGTCTCGATGGGCAATCCGCACGCTGTCCAGGTCGTGGCGGACGTGGCGAAGGCGCCGGTGACGACCCAGGGCCCGCGCATCGAGCGCCATCCGCGGTTCCGGGAAGGCGTGAATGCCGGCTATTTCGAGGTCACGGGAAAGCATTCGATAAAGCTGCGCGTGTGGGAGCGCGGCGCCGGCGAGACGCTCTCGTGCGGCACCGGCGCCTGCGCCGCGGCCGTGACGGCGATCGTGCAGCAAAGGGTGAGTTCGCCGGTGCGCGTCGAGACGCGCGGCGGCACGTTGACCATCGCTTGGGCGGGCGGCGACAATCCGGTGATCATGAAAGGCCCGGCCCAGGCCGTGTTCGAAGGGACCTTGGAGCTAGAAGAAGAGGCATGAATACCGACGACCTTGCGCGCTTCCTGCGCGCCAATCCGCAGTTCTTCGATCAGCACCCCGAGCTCCTCGAGTCGATCCACGTGCCGCACCCGCACGGCGGGCGGGCCATTCCGCTGTCCGAGCGGCAGACCGTGGCGCTGCGGGAGAAGGTGCGGGGCCTCGAAGGCAAGCTCGGCGAGCTGATCAAGTACGCCGAGGAAAACGACGCCATCAGCGAGAAGGTGCACCGCCTGTCGGTGGCGCTCGCCGGCGCGCGCGACTTTCCGGCGCTGGCGCGGTCGCTTTACTTCCACCTGCGCGAGGATTTCGCCGTGCCGCACGTCGTGCTGCGCGTGTGGGGCAAGGCGGTGCCGGCCGATTTCGACGAAGCGAAGCCGGTCAGCGAGGCGCAGCGCGAGCAGGCCGCGCTGATGGGCTCGCCGCAATGCGGGCCCGCCCACGGCAACGCCTTCGCCGCCTGGTTTCCCGACGCGTCGGAGCACATTCGCTCGCTGGCCCTCGTGCCGCTCGGCGACACGGCGGTATTCGGGCTGCTCGCGCTGGCGAGCGAGGACCCCAAGCGCTTCTATCCCGAAATGGGCACGCTTTACCTGCGGCGCATCGGCGAGCTGTGCGCTGCCGGGGTCACGGCGCGGCTGTAAGGTGGATGCGCAGCTCGCGCGCGACTATCTCGATTCGCTGAAGCACCAGCGCCGCCTCGCGCCCGCGACGCTCGACAACTACGGGCGCGCCATCGACGTGCTCCTGCAGCTGCACAAGAAGCCGCTCGCCCAGCTCGAGCCGGCCGAAGTGCGCCGCTCGATCGCCATGCTGCACGCAAGGGGACTCTCTCCCCGCACGCTTGCGCTGATCCTCAGCGCGTGGCGCGGCTGGTTTCGCTGGCTCGCGCGGCACCGCGGCTTTCGCGCCAACCCGGTGCTCGGCATCCGCGCGCCCAAGGCGGCGCGGCCGCTGCCGAAGGCGCTGTCCGTCGAATCGGCGCAGCGCCTGCTCGAGGTGGAAGGGGATGGAAAACCCCATACCCTGCGCGACCGCGCCATGTTCGAGCTGCTCTACTCGTCCGGACTGCGGCTCGCCGAGCTGGTCGCGCTCGACGCGAGCGACGGCCGCCTCGATCTGCGGCAAGGCGAGGTCACCGTCACGGGCAAGGGCTCGAAGACGCGCACCGTGCCGATCGGCGCCAAGGCGCGCCAGGCCCTCCAGGCCTGGCTGCAGGTAAGAGCGCAGCTGGCGAGTCCCGGCGAGAAGGCGCTCTTCGTCGGCGCGCGCGGCCGGCGCATCTCTCCCGCTGTAGTCAACAAACAGCTGGCAGCCTGGAGCCGGGCAAGCGGCATCACCGAGCGCGTGCACCCGCACATGCTGCGCCACTCCTTCGCCACCCATATGCTGCAGTCGTCCCAGGACCTGCGCGCGGTGCAGGAGCTGCTGGGGCACTCGAGCATCTCGACGACGCAGATCTACACGCACCTCGATTACCAGGCGCTCGCCAAGGTCTACGACGCGGCGCATCCGCGGGCCAGGAAGAAATGATCCACCTGAAGCCCGGACGCGATAAGTCGCTCAAGCGCCGCCATCCATGGGTGTTCTCGGGCGCGGTGGAGAAGGTGACCGGCAAGCCCGGGCCAGGCGACACGGCCGAGGTCAGGAATTCCAGCGGCAACGCAGTGGCGCGCGCCGCCTACAGCCCGGCCTCGCAGATCCGCGCCCGCGTCTGGACCTTCGATCCGGCCGAAGAGATCGACGCCGCGTTCTTCCGCAACCGCCTGATGCGCGCCCTCGCCCTGCGCGAAGGCCTGCCGGCCGCTAGGACCGGCAACGCGCTGCGGCTCGTCCATGGCGAATCGGACGGGCTGCCGGGCTTGATCGTCGACCGCTACGCCGACGTGCTGGTCGCGCAGTTTCTCGCGGCGGGCGTGGAGCGCTGGCGCGATCCGATCCTCGATGTGCTCGCCGAGCTCACCGGCTGCGAGGCCATCTATGAGCGCTCCGACGCGGATACGCGCAAGCTGGAGGGGCTGGAGCCGCGCGCGGGCTTCGTGCGCGGCAACCGCTCGGCGGCGCGCTGCCCGATCATCGAGTACGGCCTGAACTTCAAGGTCGATGTGGAGCAGGGGCAGAAGACCGGGTTCTTCCTCGACCAGCGCGAGAACCGGCAGCGCGTGCGCGCGCTCGCCAAGGGCCGCGAGGTGCTGGACGGCTTCTCGTACACCGGCGGCTTCGCCATCAACGCGCTCGCCGGCGGGGCGAAGCGCGTCGTGGCGATCGAGAGCTCCGCGCCGTCGCTGGAGGTGGCGCGCGAGAACGTCGCCGCGAACGCCGTCGACGCCTCGAAGGTGGAATTCATCGAGGCCGACGTGTTCGCCCACCTGCGCAAGCTGCGCGACGCCGGCGCGCATTTCGACCTCGCGGTCCTCGACCCGCCCAAGTTCGCGCCTACCGCGGCACAGGCGAAGAACGCCGCCCGCGCCTACAAGGACATCAACCTCCTCGCGCTCAAGCTGCTGCGCCCGGGCGGGCTGCTCGCCACTTTCTCCTGCTCGGGAGGGGTGGACGCGGCGCTCTTCCAGTCGATCGTCGCCGGCGCGGCGCTCGACGCGGGCGTCGAGGCCAAGATCGTCGAGCGCTTCGGGGCGGCCGCCGACCATCCCGTGGCCCTGGAATTCCCCGAGGGCGAGTACCTGAAGGGGCTGCTGGTCCTGAAAGGCTAGAATCGCGCCATGCAAGAGCAAAACATGGTGCCGGTCACCATCCTGACCGGCTTCCTCGGCGCGGGGAAGACCACGCTTCTCAACCGCATCCTGCAGGAAGACCACGGCCACAAGATCGCCGTGATCGAGAACGAGTTCGGCGAGGTCGGCGTCGACAACGCCATCATCGAGAAGTCCGACGAGCAGATCGTCGAGATGAACAACGGCTGCATCTGCTGCACGGTGCGCGGCGACCTGATCCGCATCCTCGGCACGCTGAAGGAGAAGCGCGACCAGGGCTCGCTCAAGTTCGACCGCGTGGTGATCGAGACCACCGGCATGGCCGATCCCGGGCCGGTGGCGCAGACCTTCTTCACCGACGAGGAGATCGGCAACTACTACCTGCTCGATTCGATCATCACGGTGGTCGACGCGAAGCACGCGCCGAAGCAGCTCGACGAGTTCCACGAGGCGCAGGAGCAGGTCGGCTTCGCCGACAAGATCCTGATGTCGAAGACCGACCTCGTCTCCGGCGACGAAGTCGACAACCTCTCGAAGCGCATCCGCAGGATGAACCCGCGGGCGCCGATCAAGCCGGTGCACTTCGGCAATGCGCCGATCGCGGAGGTGCTGGATCTCCGCGGCTTCAACCTGAACGCGATCCTCGAGCTCGATCCCGACTTCCTCACCGACAGCCACCACGAGCACCACGACGAGGTGGAATCGTTCGTGTTCCGCTCCGACAAGCCGTTCGACGGCCAGAAGCTGGAGAACTTCCTCTCCGGGATGATCCAGATGTAC
>DASSPL010000389.1:0-2841 GCA_035699685.1 Burkholderiales bacterium
GACTGCACCTCGCTCATCGAGAGAAAGCAATGAGGGGGCGGCTGCTCTACGCCTGGGCACAGACGCTCCTGTTCTTCGGCCGCAACGCCGCGGCGCTGAGCGCCTTCCGCCAGGTCGTAGAGCAGGATCCGGCGCACGAGGAGGCCTGGAGCGTGATCGGCTTCCTGGAGGCCGAGCGCGGCGCGATCAGCGAGGCGATTCCGGCCTTCGAGCGCGCCCTTGCGCTGCGGCCGAACGATGCGGCGCTGTGCTTCAACGCTGCCTTCGCCTTGCAGAAGGCGGGCGAGCACGAGCGGGCGATGCCGCTCCTGACTCGCGCGATCGGGCTGGATCCGAAACTCGACCGGGCCTGGTACGGGCTCGGGCTGTCGCTCGCCCACGTCGGACGCTACGAGGAGGCGATCGTGCAGTTCCGCGAGGCGGCGCGGCTGCAGCCGCTGAATCCGTACGCGGGCTACCAGCTCGCGGCGGCGTTCTTCAAGCTCGGACGGCGGGAGGAGCTCGAGAAGGAATACGCACGCATCAAGCTGTTCGACCCGAAGGTCTCGGCGATCATGCGCCGGGACTTCGGCATCCACGATCCCGACGTCACTCTATGAGGCGCCACTCCCGGTCGCATTTCCGGCAGCGCGCGAGGCAATCCGCCTGCAGCTTGAAGCGCGCGTACGTGCCGCAGCCGGGGCAGGTGGCGTGCTCGCCGATGCGCTCGGCCTGGACGATGATCTGCTGGTAGCGCACGATGCCGTAGATGCCGACCAGGCCGCCCACCAGGATGAGCAGCGCGTAGGCCAGGCCGCGCAGGATCGAGCCGCGGAACGCCAGCTCCTCGGCGCAGGCGGCTATCGCGATCATGCAGGCGAAGGCGGAGACGAACCAGGCGTGGCCTTCGATCAGCTGCCTTTCGTACCAGCGGTTGAAGCCGAGGCGGCGGATGCTGTCGGCGGGCTCCATCCCCGATCATAGTCCTCAAAGAAAAACGCCCGCCAGCTTGCGCCGCGGGCGTGTAACCATCGCGCGAACGCGATGGAGGAGGATATCCGCACCTTAGCGCGGCGCGCCTTTCGATGCCTGACGGGCGACTGACAGGCGCGCCAATGACTTACAATGCAAGCGGCGGGCCTCCCCGCATTGCAGTCTGGTGAACCTGGTCAGGTCCGGAAGGAAGCAGCCACAGCCGGTCCCTGCAAGTGCCGGGGGTCAGGCTCGCCACTCATTTCTCTACGCATGAGCTATCAGGTACTTGCGCGCAAGTGGCGGCCGAAGGACTTCGGCAGCCTCGTCGGCCAGGAGCACGTCGTCCGGGCGTTGCGCCACGCGCTCGAGGCGAAGCGCCTGCACCATGCGTATCTCTTCACCGGGACGCGCGGCGTGGGCAAGACCACGCTGGCGCGCATCCTCGCCAAGTGCCTGAATTGCGAGGCCGGTCTGACGCCGCAACCCTGCGGCAAGTGCAGCGCCTGCGTCGAGATCGACGCCGGGCGCTTCGTCGACCTGCTCGAGGTCGACGCCGCCACCAATACCAAGGTTGACGAGATGCGCCAGCTCCTCGAGACGGCGCAGTACGCGCCGAGCAAGGCGCGCTACAAGGTGTACGTGATCGACGAGGTGCACATGCTGTCCACCTCGGCGTTCAACGCCATGCTCAAGACGCTCGAGGAGCCGCCGGAGCACCTGAAGTTCATCCTCGCCACCACCGACCCGCAGAAGATCCCGGTCACGGTGCTGTCGCGCTGCCTGCAATTCAACCTGAAGCAGATGCCGGCACCGGCCATCGTGCAGCACCTGGAGAAGGTGCTGAAGCAGGAGACGATCGCCTTCGAGCCGGAGGCGCTGGCGCTCATCGCGCGCGCCGCCGCCGGCAGCATGCGCGACGCCCTCTCGCTCCTCGACCAGGCGATCGCCCACGGCGCGGGCAGCGTCGCGCTGCGCAACGTCGCCGACATGCTGGGCGCCATCGACCGCGGCTTCCTGCTCACGCTGCTCGAGGCGCTCGCCGGCGGCGACGCCGCCGGCGCGGTGCAGATCGCCGACGACATGCAGGCGCGCAGCCTGTCCTTCGATGCGGCGCTCGCCGATCTGGCCGCGCTGATCCTGAAGCTCGCCCTCGCGCAGTCGGTGCCGGGCGCGCTGGACGACGAACCGGAACGCGCGCGCATGACCGCCCTGGCCGGCCGCATCGATGCGGAATCGCTGCAGCTCTACTACCAGATCGCGCTGCAGGGGCGGGAGGACCTGCCGCTCGCGCCGGACGAGCACGGCGGCTTCGTCATGACGCTCCTGCGCATGCTCGCCTTCCGGCCGGAGGGCAGCGAAGCGAAGCTGCCGCGTCCCGCCGCGGCGGCGCAGCCGGCGAAGCCTGCCGCGGGCAGGGCGGCCGGCAACTGGACGGAGCTCGTGCAGCAGCTGCCGGTAGCAGGGGCGGCGCGCGAGCTCGCGCGCAATGCCGAGCTGCAGAAGCGCGAGGGCAATACCTTCGACCTGGTCGTGCCCAAGGGCAAGGCCTACCTCGCGGATCGGACGTACGCGGAGAAGCTCAAGGCCGCTCTCGAGCAGCACCTCGGCGCGCCGGTGCAGGTGAAGGTCACCGCGGGCGAAACCAGCGGGACCAGCGCGGCGGCCATGGAGGCCGGCGAGCGCGAGGCGCGCCGCACGGCGGCGGCGCAGTCGGTGCAGGCCGACGGCTTCGTCAAGGACCTGGTGAACCTGTTCGACGCCAAGGTCGTCGACTCGACTATCAAGCAGGAAGGAAAATGAGGCGCTCATGAAAGGCAATATCGGGCAGCTGATGAAGCAGGCGCAGATGATGCAGGAGAACATGAAGCGCATGCAGGAGCAGCTCGG
>DASSPL010000390.1:0-4726 GCA_035699685.1 Burkholderiales bacterium
CACGACGCGTGCCCAGAGCTCGCTCTCCTCCTTCATCGCCTTGCCCATCTCCTCGGGGGTGTTGCCGACCGGCGCGAGGCCCTGCACGTACAGCCGGCCGCGCAGGTCGCTCGCCTCGAGCGCCTTCTTCGTGTCCTGGTAGACCTTCTGGATGACCTCCTTCGGCGTGCCGGTCGGGGCGACGATGCCGAACCAGCCGGTGTTCTCGAACCCCGGCAGCGTCTTCGCGATCGGCGGCACGCCCGGCAGCTGCGCCGCCTCGGTCTTGCTCGTCACGCCGAGGGCGCGCACCCGGCCGCCCTGGATGTGCGGCAGCGTCGCCGCCAGGTTGGTCACCGTGAAGCTGGTCTCGCCGCCGGCGAGGCCGCCGAGCGCCGGCCCCTCGCCCTTGTAGGGCACCGCGACGGCGTCGATCTTCGCCGTGTTGACGAAGTTCTCCGCGGCGAGGTGCGTCTGCGAGCCGATGCCGGCGTGGCCGAAGGTCAGCTTGCCGGGCTCCTTCTTCGCCGCATCGATCAGGTCCTTCACCGTCTTGTACGGCGAGCTCGCCGGCACCGCGAGCACCTGCGGCCCCGAGACCACGTTGGTCACCGGCACGAAGTCCTTCTCCGGGTTGTAGTTGAGCTTGGCGTAGATGTGCTGGTTGGCCGTCACCACCGACCCGGACGGGAAAAACAGCGTGTAGCCGTCGGGCGCCGCGCGCGCCGCCTCCGCCGCGCCGACGCCGCCGCCGGCGCCGCCGCGGTTCTCGATCACCACCTGCTGGCCCCAGAGCTGGGAGAGCTTCTCCCCGAGCAGGCGCGCCGAGATGTCGGTGGCGCCGCCGGGCGGGAACGGCACGATGAAGCGCACCGGTTTCTGCGGCCAGGTCTGCGCCGCGGCGCTGCCGATGAGCGCCAGGCCGAATGCGAATGCAACGATTTTTCTCAGCATTAACTTCCTCCTCGGGTCAAATTACTACAGCGCAAGCGCGAACGCGAGCCCGGCGGCGAGCATCAGCGCTCCCGCCGCCGCGGCCAGGCTCTTCTGCCAGTCGTGCCAGTCCAGGAACTCGATGGCGAGCACCCGCAGTCCCGCGCCGAGGTGCGCCGCCAGCAGCACGACGAGCCCCCATTCGGCGAGCTTCACCAGCGGCTGCTCGGTCCAGCGCAGGAACGCGTCCATCTCGAGTCCCTTGCCGAGCGCCCAGAAATGCACCGGCAGGAACACGGCCAGCGCCACGCCCGAGAGGCGGTGCACCAGCGCGACGTACTTGCTCATGCGAACACCGTGAACACCGCACGCATGCCCATCCATGCGAGCAACGCGGCAAACGCCAAAGCGATGACATCCCGCGAGCGCCCGCGCCAGCCGAGCCATTCGCTCAGGATCGGCCGCAGCCCGATCGGGGCATGGATGGTGACCGCCAGCACGAACACGGAATAGAACGCGAACCACCCTGCGCTGCCGCGCGTGCGCTCGAGGATCTCCGCCGCCGTGAGGCCGCCGCGCACCGCGTAAACGATGGTGGCGAGATGCACGACGACGCAGATCGCCAGCACCGCGGCGCTTGCGCGCTGCGCCATCCAGAGCGTGGTATCGAGCCTGCGACTCACAGCTCGCCTTTTACGGCCGCTTTCGTTACCGCGCGCTTAAGGCCGGCGATGCCGCCGGTCGGCGAGATGTGCTTCGGGCAGCGCTCGGTGCAGCTCATGTGCGTGTGGCAGGCATGGCAGCCGGCATCGCCGGCCACGGCGCGCAGGCGCTCGAGGCTGGACTTGTCCCGGACATCCTGCACCAGCGTCCAGGCCCGGTTGAGCGCCGCCGGACCCAGGTAGTCCGGGTTCCAGCTCACCACGTCGCAGGCCGCGTAGCACACGCCGCAGCCGATGCACTCGATGCCGGCGTCGATGGTCTTGCGCGCCTCCGAGTCGGGCGCCACGCGCGCGAAATCGTCGGCCCGGGTCTTCTCGCCCTCGAAGTGCCCCTTCGCGCGCTCCCACTTGTCGAAGAAGGTGCGCATGTCGGTGACGAGGTCGCGGATGATCGGCAGGTTGCGCAGGGGACCGATGGTGAGCTCGTCGCGCTTGACGACATTGTCGACGTGGGTCCGGCACGTCCAGCGCGGCGCGCCGTTCACCGTCATGGCGCACGAGCCGCACATGCCGACGCGGCACGCGTAGCGGTAGGCGAGCGACGGCTCCAGCTTCCGCTGGATGTAGGTGACGACGTCGAGCACCGTCTGGCTGGGGTAGCGCGGCACCTCGAACTCCTGCATCGCGCCGTCGGCGCCGCCGCGCCACACCTTGACCTGCAGCCGGGCGCTCATCGCACGGTGACCCGCATGCGCTGCACGGCGTTGTTGCCCATGCCGCCCATGTTCCAGTCCGGCTCGAGCGGCTGCACGTCGCCGCGCGCATCGGTCGCGCGGCAGGCCAGCTCGTGCTCGCCTGGACGCGCGTCCCACTCGGCGCGCCAGCGCTGCCACGCAAAGGGGCGCGATGGAGGATCCAGCTCGGCGTCGCGCCAATCCCCGTCCACCGCCAACTCGACTCGCGTCACCGCCACGCCGCCGCCCGACCAGGCACGCCCCTCCACCGGCACCGTGCCCTGCTCGACCAGCCGGCGGCGCGTGTACCAGTCGGGGATTCCGGGCGGCTGCATGAGGGACTTCACCTTCATGTGGCGCACCGGCACGCCGTCTTCGCCCGGCTTCTTCTTGTAACGATAGCCGGTCACCTGCTGGTAGCCGTCGAAAGGCTGCTCGCGCAGCTCGATGCGCTCGAGCCACTTCACGCTAGCCATGCCGAACCAGCCCGGCACGACCAGCCGGAGCGGCGCGCCATGCTGCGGCAGGAGCGGCTGGCCGTTCATGGCCCAGGCGACGATCACGTCGTCGTTCGCCTCCTGGAGGCGAAGGCTGCGTGCAAAGGGGTGCTCGACGCCCGAGTCGAATCCGTGGTCCGCGCCGTGGAAGGCGATCTCCACCGCGGCGCCCCTGGGCTTCACCACCGCGAGCAGCTTCGAGAGCGGCGTCCCGGTCCAGTCCGCGGTGCCCACGGCGCCGTGGGTCCACGGCATGCTCGGATAGCGCGGCGCCATCCCCGCGCGGCCGTTGCCGGCGCACTCCATCGTCACGCGTACCGTGCGCTCGCCGAGCGCGCGCAGCTCCTGGACCTGGAAGGCGCGCGGCCGCTCGACCGTGCCGTCGACCGTCAGGCGATGCGAGGGCCTGAGCGCCGGGATGTCGAAATGCGAAAGCGTGTAGTGCAGCCCGAGCGGCGTGACGTCGTAGCGCAGCGCCTCGGGCGGCAGCGAAACGTTGTTCAGCGCGAGGCCGAGTTCCTCGGGGGTGAAATTCCCCTCGATGGAATCCCGGCGCCCGCGGTCGAAAAACGGGTGCTTCAGGCGCTTTCGTACAGCCGCGTCAGCACGAACTCGCGGTGGCCGAGCGCCTCGGCGGCGGTGAGCCGGCCGTTGGCGGTGCGGAACATGCACTCGAGCAGCTTGTCGCCGGCCTGGTCCGGTGTCAGCTCCTTGCGCAGCAGCCCGGAAACGTCGACATCGACGTGCTCGGCCATCGTGCGCACGGTGCGCGGGTTCGCGCACAGCTTGATCACCGGCAGGATCGGGTTGCCGATGACGTTGCCCTGCCCGGTCGGGAAGAAATGCACCGTGTAGCCGGCGGCCGCGCACAGCGTGACCATCTCGGCCGCCGCCGAGGACGAGTCGATGAACCAGAGCCCGGGGCCGGTGGGCGTCTCGTGCTTGTCGAGCACGCCGTCGATCACGCACTTGCGGCCGATCTTCTGGATGTTGCCGAGCGCCTTCTCCTCGATCGTCGTCAGGCCGCCGGCGATGTTGCCCTTGGTCGGCTGGGAGTCGGACAGGTCGCTCGTCTTGTGCTTGTCGATGATCGCCTGGTAGCGGTCGAACATGAACTGGAATTTCTTGCGCACCTCGTCGTTCCTGCAGCGCGCCGCGACGAGATGCTCGCCGCCGGTGAGCTCGGTCGTTTCGCCGAAAGCGAGCGTCACCTTGTGCGGGTAGAGCTTGTCGAACGCGTTGCCGACGGTGGGGTTCGCGCCGCAGCCCGACGTGGTGTCGGATTCGCCGCACTTGGTGGAGACCCACAGGTCCCTTAGCGGGCGCTCCTCGCGCCTGAGCTCCGAGGCCCACTGCACGAATTCCTTGGCCTTCTTCGAGGCGCGCATGATGGTGTCGTGGTCGCCGTGCTGCTCGATGCCGAAGTAGGCGACCGGCTTGCCGGTTGCGGCAATGGCGTCGGCGACCTTCTTCGCCCACTGGTCCTCGATGCAGATGACCACCACCGCGGCCACGTTCGGGTTGCACCCGGTACCGATCAGCGTGTGGAAATGCAGGTCGAGGTCGGCGCCGAACTGCAGCCGCCCGTAGGGATGCGGAATGGCGAGCGTGCCCTTGATGTTGTTCGCTACCGCCTCGGCGGCGGCGTTGGAGAGGTCGTCGACCGGCAGGATGATGACGTGGTTCCTCACGCCGATGCGGCCGTTCTCGCGTTTGTAGCCCCAGAAGGTTGCTTTGTTCAGGTCCATTGCTTACCAGCGCTTGGTTTTCACGTTGTGGACGTGCAGGTGCTCGCCCTTGGCGATCGGTTTGACGACTTTGCCGATATCGACGCCGTACTTGATGACGGTATCGCCCTCGCGGTAGTCCTTCAGCGCGAGCTTGTGGCCGATGGGAATGTCGTTCCTCGCCACCACCTCGA
>DASSPL010000391.1:0-2043 GCA_035699685.1 Burkholderiales bacterium
CGCCGACCACGCCACCATCGACCGCATCCTGGTGGACGCGGCCGGATTCAAGATCGGCCCGTTCGGCCTGATGGACCTCGTCGGGCTCGACGTCTCGCACGCGGTGATGAAGTCGATGTACCAGCAGTATTTCGAGGAGCCGAAGTACCGCCCCTCGTTCACTGCCGAGCCGCGCGTGGCCGCGGGCCTGCTCGGCCGCAAGACGAAGCGCGGCTGGTACGAGTACGCGCCCGACATGGTCATGCCGCCCGAGCCGCCGGCGCCGGCGCGCAAGCCGGCCGCCATCTGGGCCGTGTCCGAATTGCGCGAGATGCTGAACGCCCCGCTGGCCGACAAGTCGCGCGCCGAAGTCTGCTTCGTCGCGCCGCTCGGCATCGACTGCACGGCCGCGGCGCTGGAGCACGGCCTCGACCCGGCCCGCACAGTGGCGGTGGATCCGCTGTTCGGCTTCTCGAAGCGGCGCACGCTGATGGTCAATCCCGCCACGAAGCCCGACGTCCGCGCCGCGGCCCATGCCCTGCTCGCCGGCGACGGCGTGCCGGTATCGCTGATCAACGACTCGCCCGGCTTCGTCGCGCAGCGCGTGGTGGCCCACATCGTCAACGTCGGCTGCGACATCGTGCAGATGCGCATCGCCTCCCCCGAGGACCTCGACCGCGCCGTGATGCTCGGCTTAGGCTACCCCAAGGGCCCGCTCGCCATGGGCGACGCGCTCGGCCCGAAAAAGATCCTGGGCGTGCTCGAGTCCATGCATGCCCTGTACCAGGAACCGCGCTACCGCCCGAGTCCCTGGCTGCGGCGCCGCGCCCATCTGGGCGTATCACTCTTAACTCCGGAGAACTGAATGCTCGACGCCTACATCTACGACGGACTGCGCAGCCCCATCGGCCGCCATGCAGGCAAGCTCGCGCCGCTGCGCCCCGACGATCTTGCCGGCGAGGTGATCCGGGAGGTCGTCAAGCGCAACGGCATCGACCCGACGGAGATCAGCGACGTCGTGCTGGGCTGCGTCAACCAGGCGGGCGAGGACAACCGCAACGTGGCGCGCTTCGCCGCGCTGCTCGGCGGCCTGCCGCCGACCACGCCGGGCTGCACCGTCAACCGGCTGTGCGCGAGCGGCCTGCAGGCGGTCGTGGACGCTTCACGCGCCATCACCTGCGGCGAGGGCGACCTGTACGTCGCCGGCGGCGTCGAGAGCATGAGCCGCGCGCCGTACGTCATCAGCAAGCCCGATGCGCCGTACAGCCGCGACTCGAAGATGTACGACACCACCATCGGCACGCGCTTCCCCAACGCCCGCTTCATCAAGCAGTACGGCAACCACTCGATGCCGGAGACCGGCGACAACGTCGCCAAGGACTTCGGCATCACGCGCGAGCAGTCCGACGAGTTCGCGCTCGCCTCGCAGCAGAAGTACGCCACCGCCGAGAAGGAAGGCTTCTACAAGGGCGAGATCATGGCCATCCCGCTCCCTTCCAAGAAGAAGGACGCGCCGGCCGAGCAATTCGCGGCAGACGAGCATCCGCGCCGCGACAGCACGATGGAAGCGCTGGCCAGGCTGAAGCCGCTGTTCGAAGGCGGCGTGGTGACCGCGGGCAACGCCTCGGGCGTCAACGATGGCGCCGCCGCACTCCTGATCGGCTCGAAGAAGTGGGGCGAGAAGCACGGCAAGAAGCCGCTTGCGCGCATCCGCGCCGCGGCCAGCGCCGGCGTCGATCCGCGCATCATGGGCGTCGGGCCGGCTTATGCCATCCCGCGCGCGCTCGAGCGTGCAGGCCTGCAGCTGAAAGACATGGAGATCATCGAGATCAACGAGGCGTTCGCGAGCCAGGTGCTCGGCTGCCTCAAGCTCATGAACGTCGACTTCAAGGACCCGCGGGTCAACCCGAACGGCGGCGCCATCGCCATCGGCCACCCGCTCGGCGCCTCCGGCGCGCGGCTCGCCCTCACGGTCGCGCGCGAGATGCAGCAGTCGGGCGCCAAGTACGCCGCGGTGTCGCTGTGCATCGGCGTCGGGCAAGGCCTGGCCGTCATCCTGGAGCG
>DASSPL010000392.1:0-2700 GCA_035699685.1 Burkholderiales bacterium
CTGCTCCATGGCGGCCTCGAAGCCCGCCATGTCGATCATCACGCCGCGCTCGCGGCAGATGTCGGCGGTGAGGTCGACCGGGAAGCCGAACGTGTCGTACAGGCGGAACACCGTCTCGCCGTCGAGCAGCTTCTCGCCGGACGCCAGCGCCGACTCGAGCACGCCCATGCCGTTCTCCAGCGTCTCGGCGAAGCGCTCTTCTTCCTGCTTCAGCACCTCCGCGACGCGGTCCTTGGCCTTCCTGAGTTCGGGATAGGCGTCTCCCATGACCTTGTCCAGGTCGGGCACCAGCCGGTAGAAGAACGGCTCCTTCTGGCCGAGCTTGTAGCCGTGGCGGATGGCGCGGCGGATGATCCGCCGCAGGACATAACCCCGCCCCTCGTTGCCCGGGATCACCCCGTCCACGATCAGGAACGAGCAGGCGCGGATGTGATCGGCGATGACGTTGAGCGAAGGGTTCTTCAACTCCTTCGTATGAGTGTCGCGCGCCGCCGCCTTGATCAGGTCCTGGAACAGATCGATCTCGTAGTTCGAATGCTTGCCCTGCAGCACCGCGGCGATGCGCTCGAGGCCCATGCCGGTGTCGACCGAGGGCTTCGGCAGCGGATTCATGTTGCCCTTCTCGTCCCGGTTGAACTGCATGAACACCAGGTTCCAGATCTCGGTGTAGCGGTCGCCGTCGGCGTCCGGGGATCCCGGCGGGCCGCCTTCGACGCCCGGGCCGCGGTCGTAGAAGATCTCGCTGCAGGGGCCGCAGGGGCCGGTGTCGGCCATCTGCCAGAAGTTGTCGGACTGGAATTTCGCGCCGCCCGGCTTGTCGCCGATGCGCACCACGCGCTCCTTCGGGATGCCGATCGTCTTCGTCCACAGGTCGTAGGCCTCGTCGTCGGTCTGGTAGACCGTGGTCCACAGGCGCTCGGGCGGCAGCTTGTAGACCCTGGTGAGGAGCTCCCATGCGAAGGCAATGGCGTCCTTCTTGAAGTAGTCGCCGAAGGAGAAGTTGCCGAGCATCTCGAAGAACGTGTGGTGCCGCGCGGTATAGCCGACGTTCTCGAGGTCGTTGTGCTTGCCGCCGGCGCGCAGGCTGCGCTGCGAGGTGGTGGCGCGCTTGTAGGGCCGCTGGTCCTGGCCGAGGAACACGTCCTTGAACTGCACCATGCCGGAGTTGGTGAAGAGCAGCGTCGGGTCGTTCGCCGGCACGAGCGGGCTGGAGGCCACGATGGCGTGGCCCTTGGAGCGGAAGAACTCGAGGAAGCTCGAGCGGATCTCGCTTGATTTCATTGCGAGAATTCTACTCGACGAAGGTTAAATACCCTGCTGTTAAAGCCCGGGGGCGCCGGCCGGACGCCCCCGGGGAAGACCCCTACGCGTTGATGCGCCCGTACTTCAGGAGCCGGGCTCTCACTGCGCCCATCGTACGCTCGTGCGCCGCCGCCAGCTCCTGCAGCGCGCGGCCCGCGTCGAAGCCCGCCAACAGCTTGCGGTCCTCGTCCTCGGTCCACGGCTCGCCGGTCTTCGCCGGCATCTGAGCCTTGCGCCGCTCGAAGCGCTCCATGCGCTCCAGCGCCGCGGCCGCCTCGTACAGGGCGCGCACCACGTGCGGCCGCTGGTACGCGCTCTCCGGCGGGAACACTTCACCCGTCTCGGGATCGACGCCGTTCGCCAGCGAGCGTACGACTGCCAATGCCTGTGCCTGTTCCATCGCATTCACCTCCTCTCTACAGATACGCCTGTAGTCGGATGAACGCCCACGAATTGCGCTCGGCCTACACCGCCGCGCAGAAAAAGACGGGAAGCTAAATTATTCGGCTTCGTCGACCCGCATGACGCTGCGGATCGTGTCGTACGAGAAGCCGCGGCTCTGCAGGAAGCGCATGCGCTTCGCCTGCTCTTCGCGGCTGTGCGCCGGCTCTCGATATTTGCGCGCGAGGATGGTGCGGGCGCGTTCGGCTTCATCACCGACTGATGTGACGGCCGCAGCGACGTGGTCCGCCACCCCTTTGGCCTTCAGGTCCTGGCGGATCCTGGCGGCGCCGTACTTGCGCGACAGGACGTGGGCGCGGTTCTCGGCAAAACGGGAGTTGGAGAGGAGTTTCCTCCCCTCCAACTCGGACAACAGGCCTTCAAGGAGTAATTCGGATTCGGCGTGCGGCGCGAGCTTGCGCGCCAGCTCCAGCCTGGAATGCTCGCGGCGTGCCAGGTACCTGAGCGCCCGCGTTCTGAGCTCGGCGGGCGTGTCAGGCGCGCCCTTCACCCGGCTTTCTTGCGCGTCGGCAGGTGCTCGACCTTCTTGTCCTCGGCGGCCTCGGCGGCCTTGGGGGCGGACGAGGCGACGCCGGCCTTCTCGCGGATCTGGGTCTCGATCTCGCGGGCGAGCTGCGCGTTCTCCTTGAGGAAGTCGCGCGCGTTGTCCTTGCCCTGGCCGAGGCGGTCGTCCTTGTACACGTACCAGGCGCCCGACTTCTCGAGCACGCCGAGGTTGACGCCGATCTCGAGCACCTCGCCCTCGCGCGAGATGCCTTCGCCGTACATGATGTCGAACTCGGCCTGCCTGAACGGCGGCGCCACCTTGTTCTTCACCACCTTGACGCGCGTCTCGGAGCCGATCACCTCGTCGCCCTTCTTGATCGAGCCGATGCGGCGGATGTCCATGCGCACCGAGGCGTAGAACTTGAGCGCGTTGCCGCCGGTGGTGGTCTC
>DASSPL010000393.1:0-27367 GCA_035699685.1 Burkholderiales bacterium
CGCCGACATCCGGCAGTCGGTGTGGCAGAAAGCCGCGCAGATGCTCGGCAACTCGACGCTCTGCGTGCTGACCGAGCTTCCGGTGGGCACGGTGCGCGGCGATCCGGACTTGAAGAAGATCGTCGAAAAGGCGGGCGAGGAGGGCCGTGCCATCGCCGCCGCGCTCGGCGTGGACGTGAACGCTGCGCCGCAGCGCCCGAGCGGCGGGCATGCCTCGGGCGCGGCCAGCCACAAGCCGTCGATCCTGCAGGACTACGAGCGCGGCCGGCCGATGGAGGTCGAGGCGCAGCTCATGGCACCGCTCGCGCTCGCGCGCGCGGCAAAAGTCCACACGCCGACGCTCGACGTGCTGGTGCCTCTGGTCGCCGCCAAGGCGGCGGCCAAGGGCCTGTACTCCCATTAGAATGCCCTGAACTGCCATGCCCAGCGCGAAGCCAGCGGAGCGGGCGAGCAGGGAGGAGACGGCAGCAGCGCCACCGCTCGACGCGGCCTTCAAGCTCGTCGATTCCCTGCCCGTGCCGGTGTTTTTCAAGAGCCGCGACGGGCGTTATCTCGGCGTCAATCGGGCGTGGGAGGAGTTCTTCGGCATCCCCGGGCACGCCTTCATCGGCAAGGCGGTGGCCGACCTCTACCCCGACGACCCGGCGATCGCCGAGCGGCACGCGGCGATGGACCGCGAGCTCTATGCGCGCCCGGGACGCCAGAGCTACGAGATCTCGGTGCGCGCGCGCGGCGGCGAGATGCGCGACACGATCTACTACAAGGCGACCTACACCGACGCGAGCGGCGAGGTCGCCGGCCTGATCGGCACCATCGTGGACATCACCGCGCGCACGCGCGCCGAAGCGGCGCTGCGCGGCAACGAGGAGCGCTGGCGCTCGATCTTCAACTCGGCGAACGAGGGCATGCTGGTCTACGACCGCGAGCTGAAGATCGTCGCCGGCAACCAGGCGGCCGAGCGCATCATCGGCCTGCCGCTCGCCGAGATCATCGGCGCCGCGGGCTTCGTGTCGCTCCTGCCGTGCGTGCATGCCGACGGCAGCCCGGTGACGCCCGACGAGCGTCCGACGCGCCTCACGGCGCGCAGCGGCAAGCCGCTCTCCGGCCACGTCATCGGCATCAAGCGGCCGGGGGGCGCCCACACCTGGCTCGCGGTGAACACCGGCTTCCTGCGCCATCCCGACGCCGCCGACTGGTACGGCGTCGTCTCGAGCTTCACCGACATCACCGCGCAGAGGAACGCCGAGCAGGCGCTGCGCGACAGCGAGGAGCGCTACCGCCGCACCTTCGAGCTCGCCGGCTCGGGCCTCGCCCACGTCGGCCTCGACGGCCGGTTCCTGCGCGTCAACCGGCGCCTGTGCGAGATGCTCGGCTATACGGAGGAGGAGCTCGGCCGCATGACGGTGCGCGACATCTCGCATCCCGACGACCGGGAAATCGCGCCCGGCCCGCGATCGCGGGTGCTGAGCGGCGAGCTCGAGTCGGTACGCTTCGAGAAGCGCTACCAGCGCAAGGACGGCGGCGTGGTGTGGGCGAGCGTCGCCATCGCCATGGAGCGCGACCGCGCCGGGCAGCCGCTGTACGCCATCTCGGTGCTCGACGACATCACCGCGCAGCGCCAGGCCGCCGAGGCGCTGCGCGAGAGCGAGACGCGCTACCGGCGCACCTTCGAGCTCGCCGGCTCGGGCGTGGCGCACATCGGCCTCGACCGCAGGTTCATCCGCGTCAACCGCCGCCTGTGCGAGATCCTCGGCTACCCCGAGGACGAGCTGATCGGCATGACCGGGCGCCAGATCTCGCACCCCGACGACCTCGACGTGATCAACACCGAGCGGCCGCGGCTCTACGCCGGCGAGATCGACCACCTGCAGGTCGAGAAGCGCTACGTGCGCAAGGACCGCTCGATCGTGTGGGTCAACTTCAGCATGGTGCTCGAGCGCGACGCCGAGGGCCGGCCGATGTACGAGATCGCGATCTTCGACGACGTCACGCGCCGCAAGCACGCGGAGGAGGACCTGAAGCGCTCGAACGCCGAGCTCGAGCAGTTCGCCTACGTCGCCTCGCACGACCTGCAGGAGCCGCTGCGCATGGTGTCGTCGTACACGCAGCTCCTCGGCCGGCGCTACGGCGACAAGCTGCAGGGCGACGCGCAGGAGTTCATGGACTACATCGTCGACGGCGCGGCGCGCATGAAGCAGCTGATCGAGGACCTGCTCGCCTACTCGCGCGTCGGCACCAAGGGCAAGGAGTTCCGGCCGACGCCGCTCGACGCGAGCCTCAAGCGCGCGGTGACCAACCTGCGCGCCGCGATCGAGGAAGCCGGCGCGTCGGTGACCTGGGATCCGCTGCCGACCGTGGCGATCGACGAGGTGCAGCTCGCGCAGCTGTTCCAGAACCTGATCGGCAACGCGCTCAAGTTCCGCGGGCCGAGCGTGCCGCGCGTGCACGTGTCGGCCGCCGAGCAGGAGGGCGACTGGCGCATCACCATCGCCGACAACGGCATCGGCATCGAGCCGCAGTACTTCGAGCGCATCTTCATGCTGTTCCAGCGGCTGCACGCGATGGGCGAGTACCCCGGCACCGGCATCGGCCTCGCCATCTGCAAGAAGGTGGTCGAGCGCCACGGCGGCACCATCTGGGTCACCTCGGCGCCGGGCGAGGGCAGCCAGTTCCACTTCACGCTACCCAAGAGGGAATCGAATGACTGACGGCCGCTCGCCTGTCGAGATCCTGCTCGTCGAGGACAACCCGGGCGACGAGCGCCTGACGCGCGAGGCGCTGAAGGAGGGCAAGGTCTACCACAAGCTGCACTGGGCGAAGGACGGCGTCGAGGCGATGGAGTTCCTCCAGCGCCGCGGCAAGTACCAGGACGCCCCGCGCCCCGACATCATCCTGCTCGACCTCAACCTGCCGAAGAAGGACGGCCGCGAGGTGCTGCAGGAGATCAAGTCCGACGAGGAGCTCAAGCGCATCCCGGTGGTGGTGCTCACCACCTCGAAGGCGGAAGAGGACGTGCTCAGGACCTACAACCTGCACGCCAACTGCTACGTCACCAAGCCGGTCGACCTGGAGAAGTTCATCGTCGTGGTGCGCTCGATCGACATCTTCTGGCTGACGGTGGTCACCCTGCCGCCCAATGGCCACTGATTTTCCCTGCCGCCCCCCTGTCAAGGGGGGAAGCGAGCCGCAGGCGAGCGGGGGGTTAGGCTTTTTCCGCGAGCGCCTTTTGAATGCGCATGCACACCGCCTCGAACTGTTCTCTCACTTCAAGATTCGTAAAGCGGATCACGCGCACATTCAAGCCGGCGAGCACCGCGCTTCTTTGCGCGTCGTACGCCTCGCCCTCGGCAGCGAAGTGGCTGTCGCCATCAATCTCGATCACCAGCCGCGCGCTGGAGCAGTAGAAATCCGCGACGTAAGCGCCGAGCGGCTTCTGCCGTGTAAATTTTTCCGGCAGGTAGCTCAGGAACTCGAACCAGAGCTTGCGCTCGGCCGGCGTGGCCTCGCGTCGCAGGGTCCGCGAAGGCGTCTTCAGGCGAAGGTTGTACGGGACGATGCGGGGGTCGCGCATGATCCGAATAACGCATCCCGTGCCGGTCGGTTAACAAAAAACAAAAACCAACCCCCCGTTCGCCTGCGGCTCACCTCCCCCCTTGACAGGGGGGTGGCAAGAAACAGCGCCGATGCATAACGTCCTGCTCATCGAGGACAACCCGGGCGACGCGCGGCTGATCCGCGAGATGATCGCCGAAGACCAGCGCGCGCCGTTCACGGTGCATTTCGCCGACCGCCTCACCAAGGGGCTGGAGCATCTCTCGGCGGGCGAGACGGCGCTCGTGATCCTCGACCTGTCGCTGCCCGACAGCATGGGGCTCGAGACCTTCGCCAAGGTGTACGCGCATTCGCCGGCGGTGCCGATCATCGTGCTCACCGGCAACGACGACGACTCGCTCGCGCTGTCGGCGGTCAAGGCCGGCGCGCAGGACTACCTCGTGAAGAACCGGCTCGACCGCGAGCTGCTGCTGCGCTCGATGCACTACTCGATCGAGCGCAAGCGCTACCAGGTGCAGCTCGAGCACCAGGCGAACTACGACGCGCTCACCGGCCTGCCGAACCGCACGCTGCTGCACGACCGCCTGCGCCAGGCGGTGTACTCGCAGAGGAACCCGCGCAACATCGCGGTGGTGTTCATGGACCTGGACCACTTCAAGTTCGTCAACGACTCGCTCGGCCACTCGACCGGCGACAAGCTGCTGAAGGCGATGGGCGAGCGGCTGCGCTCGGTGCTGCGCGAGGGCGACACGGTCGGGCGCGTCGGCGGCGACGAGTTCGTGCTGATCCTGAACGACCAGTCGAACGAGGAGGTGATCTTCCGCGCGATGCAGCGCATCACGGCGAAGGTGGCCGAGCCGATCACGATCGACGGCAAGGAGCTGTACGTCACGCCGAGCGCCGGCATCGCGCTCTATCCGCAGGACGGCCGCGACGTGGACACGCTGCTGAAGAACGCCGACGCCGCCATGTACCGCGCCAAGGAGCACGGCCGCGCCAACTTCCAGTTCTACACCTCGGAGATGAACGAGCGCGTGAACGACCGCCTCGCGCTCGAGCACGCGCTGCGCCGCGCGCTCGACCGCAAGGAGTTCATGCTGCACTACCAGCAGAAGGTCGACCTGCGCTCGGGCAGCATCATCGGCGCCGAGGCGCTGGTGCGCTGGCTGCACCCGGAGTGGGGGCTGGTGCGCCCGGCGCGCTTCATCCCGATCGCCGAGGACACCGGCCTCATCGTGCAGCTCGGCGAGTGGGTGATCCACGAGGCGTGCCGCCAGGCGCGCGCCTGGCTCGACGCGGGCCTGAAGCCCGGCAGCGTCTCGGTCAACCTGTCGGCGCGCCAGTTCCGCGCCGAGGGCCTGGTGCGCGCGGTGTCGCGCATCCTGGAGGAGACGTCGGTCGACCCGTCGCAGCTCGAGATGGAGCTCACCGAGAGCATGGTGATGCACAACGTCGAGGCGGCGATCGCCACGCTGCAGGGCCTGAAGTCCCTCGGCGTGAGCCTTTCGCTGGACGACTTCGGCACCGGCTACTCCAGCCTGTCCTATCTCAAGGACCTGCCGATCGACGCGCTGAAGATCGACCGCTCTTTCGTGCGCGACATCCGCTCCGGCTCCGAGACGCAGGACGGCATCCTCGCGCAGGCCATCATCTCGCTCGGCCACGCGCTGCACCTCAAGGTGATCGCCGAGGGCGTCGAGACCGACGCGCAGCTGCACTTCCTCAAGCGCCACGGCTGCGACCAGGTGCAGGGCTTCCTGTACGGCGAGCCGGTGCCGCCGGACCAGTTCGCACAACTCTTGGAGCGCGCGAAGCGCAAAGGAAAACGGGCATGAGGCTGCTGTTTCTGCTGTTCCTGGTTCCCGCCATGGCGTCGGCGCAGGACCTGCGGGTGCTGTCGGGCGGGGCGGCGAAGTCGCTGGTCGATCCGCTGGCGGCGTCCTTCAAGGGCGGCAAGGTGAGCGTGCAGTACCAGCCGATGGGCCGCCTCACCGAATCGCTGGCGCAGGGCGCCGAGGTCGACATGGTGATCGTTACCGAGGAGACGCTGCCGCGGCTCGAGCGCGAAGGCCGCGTGCAGCGCGGCGCGCGGCCGATCGCGCGGGTGGGCATCGGCGTGGCGGTGCACGAGAAGGCCCCCGCGCCGGACATCTCGACGGTGGACGCGTTCAGGAAGACCCTGCTCGCGGCGAAGTCCATCGTCTACATCGACCCCAGGGTCGGCACGAGCGGCAAGCACGTGGCGCAGGTCCTTTCGCAGCTGGGGATAGCGGAGCAGGTGAACGCCAAGGCGAAGCTCGGCTCCGGGGGCTACGTCGTGGAGCCGGTCGGGCGCGGCGAGATCGAGCTCGGCATCCACCAGATCAGCGAGATCCTGCCGGTGAAGGGGGTCAGGCTGGTCGGCGAGCTGCCGCGGGAGCTGCAGAAATACACGGTCTACGTCGCCGCGCCGGTCAAGCCGTCGCGCGCGGTGCTCGACTTCATCGACCACCTGACCGGTCCGGAGGGAAAGAGCCGCCTCGCGCAGGCGGGCTACACTGCGCCTGAGTGACCAGCAAGAAGAGTCCGGTGGTACTGGCGGTAGACGACGCGACCGACCTGCTCGCGCTGATGGCGCGCGCGCTGAACGAGTACAAGGTCATCACCGCCGAGAGCGGCGCCAAGGCCGTGATGGCGGCGCTCGGCGAGCCGCGCCCCGACCTGATCCTGCTCGACATCGAGATGCCGGGCCAGTCGGGCTTCGACGTGTGCAGGGCGCTGAAGGCCGACACGCGCACCGCCGACATCCCGATCATCTTCCTCACCGGCAAGGCCGAGGCGCAGGCGCAGGTCGAGGGCTTCAACCTCGGCGCGGTCGACTACGTCACCAAGCCGATCAACGCCGCCGTGCTGAAGGCGCGGGTGCGGCTGCACATCGCGCTGATCGACCGGCGCCACGAGCTGGAGCGCATGGTGCACGAGCGCACCGCGCAGCTCCTGCAGACGCGCACCGAGCTGATCCGGCGCCTGGGCCGCGCGATGGAGATGCACGAGAGCGCCGCCGTCGGCAACCGCGTCATGCGCCTCGCGCAGTACGCCCGGCTGCTGGCGCTCGCCGCCGGCGCTAAGCCGCAGGTCGCCGAGATGATCTACACCGCCGCGCCGCTGCACGACGTCGGCAAGCTCGGCATACCGGCCGAGATCCTGCGCAAGAAGGAGAAGCTGTCGGCGCCCGACTGGGAGCGCGTGCGCCGCCACCCGAAGATCGGCGCCGAGATCATCGGCGAGCACGATGACCCGCTGTTCAAGCTGGCGCGCCAGATCGCGCTCACGCATCACGAGAACTGGGACGGCTCGGGCTATCCCGACGGCCTGAAGGGCGACGCCATCCCGTGGCCGGGACGCATCATGGCGGTGGTCGACTCCTTCGAGGCGATGACCACCACGCAGTTCCACCGCGAGCCGCGCAAGCCCGAGGAGGCGGCCCTGGAGATCATCAAGGGCGCGGGCACGCGCTACGACCCGAAGATCGTCGACGCCTTCAAGAAGGCGCTGCCGGCGATGGTCAAGGTGCGCGCCAGCCTTTCCGACCAGCTCGGCGACCTGATCAACCTCGACTTCGCCAGGCCGGCGCCGGCGCCGGCGGCGGCCCGCAAATGAGCAAGCTCTACGACCAGCTGCAGAGCGCCGAGCGCGAGCGCATCGAGCGCGAGAAGGCCGCCGAGGAGGCCGCCAGCTCGCGCGTCACCGAGGAGCGCCGCGGCCTCGACCTCGCGCGCGAGCGCCAGCAGGCCGAGGCGGAGCTGCGCCGCATCGCGCATGCGCGCGCCGAGGCCGAGGCGAAGGCGGCGCGCCTGGTGGTCGAGCGCGAGCGGGCCGAGGCGCACGCGCTCGCCGACGCGAAGAACCGCGAGGAAGCCGAGAAGAAGGCGACGGCGCTCGCCGCGGAGCGGCGCGCGAAGGAGGAGGAAGCGGCCACGCACGCCCGCGAGCGCGCGCAGGCGCAGGTCGGCGCGGCGGCGGCGATGCGCGAGCGCGCCGCCGCGGAGGAGGAAGCGCGCCGCGCGGTGCGCGAGCGCGTGCAGGCCGAGGCGCGCGCGCTCGAGGCGGCGCGCGAGAAGAAGGCGGCGGAGGAAAAGCTGCGCCGCGAGACCGAGGACAAGGTCGCCGCCGAAGGCGAGGCCGGCCGGCTGGCGCGCGAGCGGGCACAGACGGAGCGCGCCGCGCTGGAAGAGGCCCGCGCAAGGGCCGAGGCCGACGCGGCGGCACGCAGGCTGGCCGAGGAGCGGCACGCGGCCGAGGCCGAGGCGGCGGCGCTCGCGCGCTCGCGCGCCGAGGCCGAGGAGCACGCCCGCGCGGCCGCGCTCGAGCGCGCGGCCACCGAGCAGGCCGCGGCGAAGGCCGCGTCCGATCGCGCGACCGGCGCGGAGCGGCTGCGTCTCGAGGCCGAGGCGCGTGCGCAGGCCGACGCCGAGGCGGCGCGCCGCGCCGAGGAGCGCAGCAAGGCCGACAGGGTGCTGATCGAGCGCTCGCAGGCGCAGCTCGCCGCCGAGGCCATGGCGAAGCACGCCGCGCGCGAGCGCGCCCAGGCCGAAGCGCGGGCGCTGGAGACGGCGCGCGAGCGCGCCGCGGGGGAAGAGCAGCTCAAGGCGCAGGCCGAGGCCCGGGCGGCGGCGGAAGCCGAAGCCGCGCGGCTCGCCGCCGAGCACGCCAGGGCCGAGATCGAGCTGAAGGAGCGCTCGGCGCAGCGGCAGCAGGCCGAGGCGAGGGCCGCCCAGGCCGCGCGCGCGGCTGCGGATGCCCGCACGGCGGAGCAGAAGGCGGCGGAAGAGCGGGCGGCCGTGGACCGCGCGCTCGCCGCGGCGGCGCTGGAGAAAACGGAGGCGGAGAAGCTGCTGGCGGCGAGGGCCCGCCAGGAGGCGCAGGCCGAGGCCGCCGCCGCGGCCGCGGCCGAGGAGCGCCAGGCGGCCGAGGAGATGCTGCGCATCGCCGCGCAGGCGAAGGCGGAGGCGGACGAAAAGGCGGCGGCCGCCGCGCGCAACCGGGAAGTCCACGAAAGCCGCACCCACGACGAATTGCAGGCGCGCATGGCCGCCGAGGAGAAGCGGCGCCGGCTGGCGGAGGAGCTGGCGGCGGCCGAAGCGGCCGCGGCGGCCGAGCTGCAAGCTCGGATTTCTTCCGAACAACAGTTAAAGCTGGAAGCGGCGCGCGCTGCGGAAGCCGACCGCCGTGCGGCGGAAGCAGCCCGCCAGCGCGCCGCGTTCGACGCCGACCTGCGCCGCGGCGCCCAGGCGCGCGCCGAGGCCGACGCCGAGGCGCTGCGCGCCGCGCGCGAGCGGGAGAAGCTGGAAGGCGAGGCGGCGGCCGAGCTGCAGCGGCGCCTGGAAGCGGAGCGCAAGAGCGAAGCGCTCGCTGCCGAGCGCGCCGAGGCCGAGCTGCGCGCCACCGCGGTCGCGCAATCGCGCATCGCCGCCGAGGAAGCGCTGGAGCGCAAGGCGCGCGAGGCGCTCGCCGAGCAGGCGCGCGCCACCGCCGCGGCCCTGGAAAGGATGGAGGCGGACCAGGCTCTCAGGGCGGGCGCCCTGGAGAGGGAAGCGGCCGAAGCCGCCGCCGAGCGCGCGGCGAGCGAGCACGCGCAGGCCGAGGGCAGGGCGGCGCGCGCGCTGGAGGCGCGGGCCGCGGCCGAGAAGCGCGCCGAGGCTCGTGCCCAGGCGAGGATCGAGCGGGAGAAAAAAGCCGCCGAGGCGCTGCGCGCGCGCATCGCGGCGCACGATGCGCTGGACCGCAACACGGCGGCAGCCGCCGATGCGGCACGCGAGCTGCAGGATCTGCAAAACGAGACCACGCACCTGAAGCAGCGCGCGCCACGCCGCCCGCTGCTGCGGTTCGCCGCGGCGGCGGTGGCGGCCGCCCTGGTCGCCGGCTACTTCTGGCTTCCGGCCAAGACGCGGCCGCCGGTGCTCGAGGAGCCGCTCAAGCTGCGCCTGGAGCCCACGCTGACCACGGGCCGGCAGTAATCGCCTTGGACCGCGAAAAAAGCGCAGGCGCCGACACGCGCGCCGCCCTCACGCTGGCCGCGCTCGGCGTGGTGTTCGGCGACATCGGCACGAGCCCGCTCTACGCGGTGAAGGAGACCTTCTCCCCCGAGCGCGGCATCCCCTTTACCACCCAATCGGTGCTCGGCGGCCTGTCGACCATCTTCTGGGCGCTGATGATCGTCGTGTCGCTGAAATACGTGGTGCTGATGATGCGCGCCGACAACCGCGGCGAGGGCGGCACCATCGCGCTGCTCGCGCTCGCGAGCCGCGGCCTCGGCACGCGGCCGCACCTGCGCAACGCCGTGGTGCTGCTCGGCCTGCTGGGGGCGGCGCTGTTCTTCGGCGAGACGGTGATGACGCCGGCGATCTCGGTGATGTCGGCGATCGAGGGGCTGTCGGTCGGCACGGCCCTCTTCCAGCCGTGGGTGCTGCCGCTCACCGTGCTCGTGCTGCTGGGTCTCTTCTCGCTGCAGCGGCTCGGCACGGCGAAGGTCGGCGCGCTGTTCGGGCCGGTGTGCCTGCTGTGGTTCCTGTGCCTCGCGGCGGTCGGCGTGTGGAACATCTGGCTCAACCCGCAGGTGCTGGCGGCGCTCGACCCGCGGCACGCTTACGGCTTTCTCACCCAACACCATCTGGCGTCGTTCCTGGTGCTCGGCGCCGTGCTCCTCGCGCTCACCGGCGCCGAGGGCCTCTATGCCGACATGGGCCACTTCGGCAAGTGGCCGATCCGCTTCTGCTGGTTCGCCATCGTGCTGCCGGCGCTGGTGCTGAACTACTTCGGCCAGGGCGCGCTGCTGATCGCCAACCCGGCGGCGCTGGAGAACCCGTTCTACCACGCGTTCCCCGGCTGGGCGCTCTACCCGATGGTGGCGCTCGCTACCTGCGCCACCGTGATCGCCTCGCAGGCGTCGATCACCGGCACCACCTCGCTCGCGCGCCAGGCGATCCAGCTCGGCTTCCTGCCGCGCATGAACATCGTGCAGACCTCGGCCCAGGCCTACGGGCAGGTGTACATCCCGGCGCTGAACTGGGTGCTGCTCGGCTTCGTGCTCGCGGCGGTGCTGTACTTCGGCTCCTCCAGCGGCCTGGCGCACGCCTACGGCGTGGCGCTTTCCGGCACCATGTTCGTCAGCACCCTGCTCGCCTTTTTCGTCATCCGCTACACCTGGCGCTATCCGCTGTGGCTGTGCCTGTCCGCCACCGCGTTCTTCATCGTCATCGACCTCGCCTTCTTCTCCTCGGCGCTGCTGAAGACGCTCGACGGCGGCTGGTTCCCGCTCGGCCTCGGCGTGGGCGTGTTCGTGGTGATGACCACCTGGCGGCGCGGCCGCGAGGTGCTGTTCCAGCGGCTGAACGAGGCGTCGGTGCCGCTCGACGCGCTGCTCAAGTCGCTGTTCCAGGCGCCGCCGCAGCGGGTGCCGGGCACCGCCATCTTCCTCACCGCCACGCCCGACGCCACGCCGCACGCGCTGCTGCACAACCTGAACCACAACAAGGTGCTGCACGAGCGCGTGGTGTTCCTCACCGTCGAGATCCGCGACGTGCCGTGGATCTCGTTCGCCGAGCGCGTGACCTGCGAGAAGCTCGGCCACGGCTGCTGGCGGGTGCGCGTGCGCTACGGCTTCATGAACCGGCCCGACGTCATGCGCGCGCTCGACCTGTGCGGCGCGCTCGGCCTCGAGTTCGACATGATGGAGACCTCGTTCTTCCTCTCGCGCCAGCAGATCGTGCCGTCCTCGGCCGGCGCCGCGCCGATGGCGCGCTGGCGCGAGCGCATGTTCGCCGCGATGGCGCGCAACGCCGGCAACGTCACCGACTACTTCAACATCCCGACCAACCGGGTGATCGAGCTCGGCACCCGCATCGAAGTCTAGTCCTCGGCGACGAGGCGGTAGCCGACGCCGGTCTCGGTCTGCAGATACCTCGGCCGCACCGGGTCGGGCTCGAGCTTGTCGCGCAGCTGCTTCATGTAGACGCGCAGGTAATGGGTGTGCTCGACGTGCGACGGGCCCCAGACCTGCTGCAGCAGCTGCTTGTGCGTCACCACCATGCCGAGATGCTTCGCCAGGCAGGCGAGGAGCTTGAACTCGATCGCGGTGAGGTGGATCTCCACCCCGTCGCGCAGCGCGCGCCGCTTCTCGAAGTTGATCTTCGTCGGCCCGAGGGCGAGCTCCCTGCCGGAGGGGGGCTGCGTGGCGTGGCGCAAGGCCACGCGCACGCGCGCGAGCAGCTCGCCGACGCCGAAGGGCTTGGTGATGTAGTCGTCGGCGCCGCTGTCGAGCGCGTCGATCTTCGAGCGCTCATGGATGCGCGCCGAGAGCACGATGATCGGCATCGGCGACCACTCGCGGATGTGCCGGATGACGTGCAGGCCGTCGAAGTCGGGCAGTCCGAGGTCGACGATCGCGAGGTCCGGCTTGTGCATGCCGGCGTCGAGCTCGCCGCGGCGGCCGTTGGGCGACTCCACCACCCGGTAGCCTTCGGCAGCGAGCGAGGACCGCAGGAACTTGCGGATTTGCGGCTCGTCCTCCACCACCAGGATGGTGGCGCTCACGTCGGCACGACCTCGGCCGGCATCGAGGGCTGCGCCTCCAGGGGCAGCGCGAAGCGGAAGGCCGTGCCGACGCCCGGCAGCCGTTCCGCCCAGATGCGCCCGCCGTGCAGGCGCACGATCGCCCGGCAGATGGCGAGGCCGAGGCCGGCGCCGCGGTGGAACTTGTCGAACACGCGCTCGACCTCGCCTTCCGGCAGCCCCGGGCCGAAGTCCTCGACCGAAACCACCAGCTCGCCGCCCGTCGCCTGCGCGCGCAGGCGCACCAGCGTGCGCGGCGGCGTGTGCCGCGCCGCGTTGTCGAGCAGGTTGCCGAGCACCTGCTCGACCAGGCTCGCGTCGACGCGCACGAGCGGCAGGTTCTCCGGCAGGTCGACCATCACCAGGTGCGTCGCCAGCCGGTCGCGCAGCCGCCGCAGCACCGCCTCGGCGATCTCGTTGATCGAGCCCCAGTCGCGCTCGAGCTGGATGGCGCCGCTTTCGAGCCGCGTCATCTGCAGCACCTTGTTGACGAGCTCGGATACGTCGCGCGCCTGCTCGTAGATGCTCTGCGCCAGCGCGGCGCGCTCCCCGGCGCCGAGCCGCTCGCCGCGCTCGGCCAGGGTCGAGGCGCTGCCGGTGATCACGGCGAGCGGGGTGCGCAGGTCGTGCGAGATCGAGGCGAGCAGCGCGTTGCGGATGCGCTCGGTCTCGGCCTGCAGGGCGAGCTCGGCCTGCGCCTGGGCGCGCGCGCGCACCGTCTCCGTGAGCCGCGAGACGATGAGGCCGACCGCCAGCATCATGAGGAAGGTCAGCAGGTGCTGCGGCTCGTCGACGTGGAACGTGCCGAGCGGCGGCACGAAGAAGAAGTTGTAGGCCGCGATGTTCAGCACCGAGGCGGCGACCACCGGGCCGCGGCCGAAGCGCAGGGCGATGAGCACCACGGCGAGCAGGTAGACGAGCGCGATGTTGACGAGCTCGATCCAGGCGCCGAGCGCGAGCCCGGCCGCCGTGCAGAGCGCGGTGGCGCCTGCCGCCCAGACGTAGCCCATGCGCCGAACTTTACTCCCGCGGCGCCATAAAGAACGCATAAAAATCGGGCTCGCGCCGCGCGCGCGGGGCAGCCCTCCCGTAGGCTTCGCCGCCTATGAAAAAACGCCAGTCGATGCCGGCGCTTGCGCTGCTCGCGCTCGGCGTGGTGTTCGGCGACATCGGCACCAGCCCGCTGTACGCGGTGAAGGAAACGTTCTCCGCCGAGCACGGCATCGCCCTCAGCCACGAGAACATCCTCGCCGGCCTGTCGCTGATGTTCTGGTCGCTGATGATCGTGGTGTCGCTCAAGTACGTGGTGCTGATCATGCGGGCCGACAACCGCGGCGAGGGCGGCATCATGGCGCTGATCGCGCTCGCCACCAAGGCCATCCAGCGCCATCCGCGCTGGCGCGCGCCGCTCCTGGTCATCGGCATGTTCGGCGCCGCGCTCTTCTACGGCGACGCGGTGCTCACCCCGGCGATTTCCGTCCTGTCGGCGGTCGAGGGGCTCGAAGTCGGCACGCGCGCCCTCAAGCCGTACGTGGTGCCCGTGGCCGTCGGCGTGCTGGTGGCGCTGTTCGCCATCCAGTCGCGCGGCACCGAGGCCGTCGGCAAGCTCTTCGGCCCGGTGACCCTCGCCTGGTTCGTCGCCATCGGCGCGGCCGGCATCGGCGGCATCGCCGCCGAGCCGGCGGTGCTCGCCGCGCTCAACCCGATGCACGCGCTGCGCTTCCTCACCACGCACGCGGTGGAATCGTTCGTCGTGCTGGGCGCCGTGGTGCTCGCCGTCACGGGAGCCGAGGCGCTCTATGCCGACATGGGGCATTTCGGCAAGGGACCGGTGCGCATCGCGTGGTTCGGCCTGGTGGCGCCGGCCCTCGTGCTGAACTACTTCGGCCAGGGCGCGCTGCTCATGGCCCGGCCGGAGGCGGTGGCAAACCCCTTCTACCTTCTGCTTCCCGCATGGGCCCTCTATCCGATGGTGGCGCTCGCCACCGTCGCGACGGTGATCGCTTCGCAGGCCGTCATCTCGGGCGCGTACTCCATCACGCGCCAGGCGATCCAGCTCGGCTTCCTGCCGCGCATGAACATGGTGCACACCTCGGCTGCCGAGATCGGGCAGATCTATGTCCCGGCGGTGAACTGGACGCTCTGCGCGGTGGTGCTCGGCGCGGTGATCGGCTTCGGCTCGTCGTCGCGCCTCGCGGGCGCGTACGGCGTGGCGGTGACCGGCACCATGCTGGTCGACACGCTGCTGACCTTCTTCGTCATCCGCTATGCCTGGCGCTACCCGCTGTGGCTATGCCTGCTCGCCACCGGCTTCTTCCTCACCATCGACGTCATGTTCTTCTCGGCGACGCTGCTGAAGATCGCCGACGGCGGCTGGTTTCCGCTCGCCATCGGCGCGGCGGTGTTCATCGCCATGGCGAGCTGGCGGCGCGGCCGCGAGACGCTGCTCACCCGGCTGCGCGAATCGTCGGTGCCGCTCGAGCCGTTCATGAAGAGCCTGCTGGCCGAGCCGCCGACGCGCGTGGCCGGCACCGCGGTCTACCTCACGGCGACGCCCGAGACCACGCCGCACGCCCTGCTGCACAGCCTGAAGCACTACCGCGCCCTGCACGAGCGCGTCGTGTTCCTCACGGTCGAGTTCCGCGACGTGCCGTGGGTCAGCTTCGAGGACCGCGTGGTGGTGGAGCGCCTCGCGCCGCAGTGCTGGCGCGTGCGGGTGCGCTACGGCTTCATGAACCCGCCCGACGTGATGCGCGCGCTGGAGGTGTGCGGCGCGCTCGGCCTCGAGTTCGAGCCGATGGAGACCTCGTTCTTCCTGTCGCGCGAGAAGATCGTTCCCGTCAGGTCATGGCGCGATCGGCTGTTCGCGGTGATGGCGCGCAATGCCGGCAACGTGACCGACTACTTCAACATCCCCACCAACCGGGTGGTCGAGCTCGGCACCCGGGTCGAGATCTGAATCACCCGCAGCCCGGTCGCCAGGTCATTGGACCGGCGCGGCATCGCGGAACAGCCTGCGCGCGGCGCGCTCGAAGCTCGAGCGCAGGCTGCGCGCGGCCGGGCTCGTGTATCCGCCCGCGCGCGCGAGGATGCCGACGCTGCGATCGGACTTCCAGTCGAGCGGCAGGCGGATCTGGGCGTAGTCGAGGAAGTCGCGCGCGTAGCGAGGCGTGGAGACGGGGACGAGCTTGAGCGCCGAGATGGCGATGCCGAGCTCGTAGGCCATCGGGTAGCCTCGCAGGCCGACGATGCGCGCCGGCGGCGCGAGGCCGCGGTCGTGGAACTGGCGGTCGAACCAGGCGCGGGTCATGGTGCCGACGTTGGCGACGATCCAGGGCTGCGCGGCGAGCACCTGCCAGGTGACGGAGCGGGCCGAGACGAGCGGGTGCGAGCCGTGGGCGACCGCCACCATCGGGTCGCGGAAAAGCGGCGTCCAGGAAAGGCGGGCTTCGTCCGGCGGGCGCACGCCGACGACGGCGAAATCGGCCTCGCCCGCGGCCACCGCGTTGAACAACGAATCCGACATCCCGCCCATGATCTCGAGCGCGAGCGACCCCGCATCCAGGAGCGGCTTGCACGCCGCGGTCACCAGCGCTTGCGGAATGCCCACGCCGACCCCGATGCGAACCTCGCCCGCGCGCCCGGTGCGCACGTCGCGCACCGCGGCCAGCGCGTCGCGCACGTCGAGCTCGACCTTCTGCGCGTGGTCGAGCATCGCCCGCCCGGCCTCGGTCAGGCGGACGCCGCGGGAGTGGCGCTCGACCAGGCGCGCGCCCACGGCCCGCTCGAGGCGCGCGAGCGATTTCGACAGCGTCGGCTGGGTCGATCCGGTCTTCTGCGCCGCCGCCGCGAGCGATCCGCCGTGCGCGAGGGCGACGAAATTCTGCAGGTCCTCCACGCGCATGGTATTCCGGATTGGAATGGCTGACCCCGCAGATTTTATGGCACCTGCGGCCGCGGGTCATTACCCTCGGACCAGGAGGATCGATGACGCGTCTATACCCCGCACTTTGCGCCCTGCTCGCGGGCATGGCTGCCGCTCCCGTGGCGGCGCAGGAATACCCGGCGAAGCCGATCACCATCGTCGTGCCCTTCGGGCCCGGCAGCGGCACCGACGTGGTGTCGCGCATCTATACCAAGTTCATCGCCGAGGAGACCGGCGGCAGCGCGGTGATCGACTACAAGCCGGGCGCGAACGCGATGATCGGCGCGCAACATGTGGCGAAGGCGGCGCCCGACGGCTACACGGTGCTGATGGGCAGCGGCACGGCGAACGCCGCCAACTACGCGCTTTACTCCGGCCGCATTCCCTACAGGCCGGAGGCGTTCACCACCGTCGCGGTGATCTTCGTCACGCCGCCGGTGATCTTCGCCGCGCCCGGCATCCAGGGCGATACGGTGCAGAAGACCCTCGCCGCCGCCAGGGCCGCCGGCAGGACCCTGAGCTGCGGCAACGGCAACGCGGTGACGCTGGTCGCGTGCGAGATGCTGAAACGGCTGACCGCCCAGGACGTGGTCGCGGTGTCCTACAAGGGCAATGCGCAATCGCTTACCGACCTCGCGGGCGGGCAGCTCTCGATTGCGATCGCCGACATGGGGGCGGCGGCGCCGTTCGTATCCTCGAACCGCGTACGGCCGGTGGCGGTAGCCGCCCACAGCCGGCTCTCCTCGCTGCCGGACACGCCGACGGCGAAGGAGCAGGGCCTCGACATGGACTTCCTGTCCTGGAACGCGGTGTTCGTGCCCGCGGGCACGCCGCAGGCCGCGATCGCGAAGCTGAACGCGGCTGCGCGCCGCATGCTCGCCTCGCCGGAATGGGACAGGCAGCGCAAGACGACCGGCGGCACCGACGTCAGCGGCGAGCTCGCGTTCTCGCAGAAGTTCGTCGCCGACGAGATCCAGAAGTGGTACCGCTACGTGCGCGAGACCGGCGTGAAGGTCGAATAGCGTGGCGGCGCACGACTCCTCGGCGCCGCCGCTCGCCGGCGTGCGCATCGTCGACTGGACGCATATCCTCGCCGGCCCGTACGCGACCTATGCGCTCGCCCTGCTCGGCGCGGAGGTGATCCGCATCGAGCGCCACGACGAATGCGACATCACGCGCAGCACGGCGCTCGACCCCGCGCTCGGGCGCGCCGAGCTGGGCGAGGGCTTCGTCATGCAGGCCGCGGGCAAGAAGTCGCTCGCGGTCGACGCGCGCGACCCGGAAGTGAAGCAGGCGCTCGAGCGGCTGATCGCCGGCGCCGACGTGCTGGTGGAGAACTTCCGCCCCGGCAAGATGAAGGCGCTCGGCTTCGACCCGGCGCGCCTGGTCGAGCGTTATCCGCGGCTCATCGTCTGCTCGCTGACGGGCTTCGGCCAGTCAGGAGAGGATGCGGGCCGGCGCGCCTACGACCACGTGATCCAGGCCGGCAGCGGCCTGATGGCCGCCAACCGCGACGCCGAGGGCCGGCCGCAGCGCATCGGCCTGCCGATCATCGATTACGCCACCGGCATGCAGGCGGCGCTCGCGATCCTCGCCGCCCTGCACCGGCGCTCGCGCGACGAGGCGGCCGCCAGGCGCACGCGCGGCGAATGGCTCGACGTGGCGATGCACGAAGTGGCGCTCACCCTGTCCGCGCCGGCTTATGCCAGCCACGCCGTGAGCGGCATCGAGCGCAAGGCGAGCCGTGCCACCGCCTTTTCCGGCAATCCTCTCTCCGGGACCTTCGCCACCGCGCAGGGCTTCCTCGCCATCGTCTGCAACAGCGCCGCGCAATCGGCTGCCTTCCTGCGCGCGATGGCGGCCGAGGGCATCGACGCGGCCGGCGTGGAGGAACTCGCCGGCTACGTGCGCTTGCGCGACGTCGAGAGCGTGCACGCCTGGCTGGAGCCCGTCCTGCTGCGGCGTAAGGCCGCGGAGTGGGAGAGCGTGTTCCGCGCCCAGGAGGTTCCGGCGGCGCAGGTGCTCACCCCCTCTGAAGCTTACGATGCGGCGAAGATCGACGCGGCGCGATGGCCCGAGGTGAGGCTCGCCAGGATCGACGGCCGCGCGGTGCGCGTGCCGGGCCCCGGCTTCGGCTCCTCCGAGCCGCTCGTGCCGCCGCTCGCTGCGCCGCCGCTTCGCGGCGAGCACACGCGCGAGGTGCTGCGGCTTGCCGGCCTGGACGAGAAAACGGTCGCCGGACTGCTCGCGCGCGGCGTCGCCCGGGAGCCGGCATGAGCGCCGCGCCGCTCGTCCTCGCCACGCGCGAGGGCGCCACCGCGAAGCTGGTGCTCAACCGGCCGGCGAAGAAGAACGCGATGAGCGACGAGATGCTCCATGCCTTCGTCGCGGAGCTGGAGCGCGCGATCGCGGACGACGCGGTGCGCACCATCGTCGTCGCCGGCGCCGGCGACTGCTTCACCTCTGGGCGCGATCGGAAGGACGTCGGCACCAGCGAGTCGGCGCGCGTCGCGCTCGAGGACGGGACGCTCGAGGGCACGGTCGAGCTCTTCACCGATACGCTGCGCCGCCTGATCGCCTCGCCCAAGCCGACCATTGCCGCGGTGCGCGGCTTCGCCTTCGGCGGCGGGCAGGCCCTGTCGCTCGCCTGCGATTTCGTGGTGGCCGAGCGCGACGCGCGCTTCGCGAATGTCGAGATGGCCTACGGCTTCCCCGCTGCGCTCAACGCGGTCCTGCTCATGCGCCAGCTCGGCCGGCGGCGCGCCCTCGAGATCGCCATCACCGGCGAGGTGCATAGCGCCGAGTCGTGGCATGCCATGGGTCTCGTCAACCGGCTGGCGGAGCCCGGACGGCTGGACGAGGCGGTCGCCGCCTTCACCGCGCTGCTGAACGAGCGTGCCCCGTGGGCGGTGCGGCGCACCAAGTCGCTGATGCTTGCCGTGGAAGACATCCCGCTGGCGGACGGACTGACGATGGGAGGCCAGCTCAACCAGCTTCTTCGCCTCAACGCCGAGCGCTCCAGGCTCTACCAGGACGGCGGCGAGGCCCGCGGGCGCATCAAGGACCAGATGCGCAAGGAATGACGCTCGCCGTCGCCGGCGCAGCGCTAATCGCGGGCGTGCTCATCGGCCTCACCGGCATCGGCGGGGTGCTGGTGGTGCCGGCGCTCACCGAGTTCGGCGGCGTGCCGGTCGACTCCGCCGTCGCCGCATCGATGATGGGCTTCCTGATCGGCGGCACGCTCGCGGCCGCCGCGCACCTGAGACGGGTGCGGGTGGATGGCACGCGCGTCGCGGCGCTCGCGCTGACGGCGGCAGTGGGCGCGGCCGCCGGCACGGCAAGCCTCGGCCTGGTACCGGCGACCGCGCTGCGGCTCTTCATCGCGTTCCTGTCGGTGGCATCCGGGCTGAACGCGCTGTTCGACAGGCGCGCGCGGCCGGACAATCCGCTGCCGCCTGCGGCAGTTCTCGGCGCCAGCGGGCTGGTCGTCGGCATGGGCTCGGCACTTTCCGGCACCGGCGGGCCGGTGATGCTGATTCCGATCCTGCTCGCGCTGCGCGTGCCGGCGCCGCAGGCCATCGCGCTCGGGCTCGCCGCCGGCGTGCCCATCGTGTTCACCGCCACCGCGGTGAACGGGATTGCCGGGCGGCTCGACTACGGTCTCGGGCTCCTGCTTGCAGTCGTGATCGCCGCCGGCACGCTCGCCGGCAGCGCGCTCAGCCGCCGCTTCTCGGGCCGCGGGCTCACCTGCGTCGTGGCCGCTGTGCTCGTGATGACCGGAATCTGGTACGCCTGGGTGTCCGTGCGCTAGGCGGGCCCAAGCGCGGATCAGGGCGTATCGGGTTGCGTGGGCGGCGGCCGGCCGGCCCCGAACTGCGCCCACGCCACGCCGGCCATGGTCACCGCGGCGCCGGCGATCTTGAGCCAGGTGAACTGCTCGCCGAGCGTGAGCCAGGCCACGACGCCGGCGATCGGCGGCGGCAGGTACATGAGCGGCGCGGTGCGCGCGATGCCGCGCACGTGGTTGACCCATGCCCAGACCAGCCAGCCGAGCACCGAGGAAAGCGCGATCGAGAAGAAGACCCCGGCCCACACCATCGGGCTGAGGCGGGCGAGGTCGGCGGTGAAGAAGCTGGGCGCCGAGAGGAGGAGCAGCGGCGGCGCGCCGAGGAACAGCGTATAGGCGAGCACGATCAGCGGCCCGTAGCGCGCCACCAGCGGCCGCGCGAGCACCGTATAGAGCGAAAAGCACGCGGCGGCGAAGAGGAGCAGCAGGTCGCCGAAACCGGCGTGGGCCACGCCGCGCGCGAACTTGTCCGACAGGAAGACGGCGATGCCGGCGAAGGCGACCAGCGTGCCGGCCACCTGGCTCGGGCGCAGCCGCTCCGCGCCGAGGACGATGAGGATGAGCAGCGTGAAGAGCGGCTGGCTGGTGAGCACCACCGCCGAGGAGAACGCGGTCGACAGGTTCATGCCCCAGAAGACCACGCCGATGTGCAGCGTGTGCCCGATGAGGCCGCAGGCGACGAAGCGCGCCCAGTCCTCGCGCTTGGGCAGGGTGCGCGCGATGCGGTCGCGGAACACCACGACCAGCAGCAGCGCCGTGAGCGCCGGCATGAGCAGGAAGCGGATGAACAGGAACGCGCCGACGCCGAGCGCGTCGAGCACGTACTTGACGACCGCGAAGTTGACGCCCCACACGAACATGGTGAAGAGCGCGGCGATCAGGGACCAGCGGGCGGCGGACACGTTAGACTTGGATTTGCCTCACTGTACTGGAATTTGCTCTGACCCCATTTTCCCCTTTGGCGGCGCGCCCCGCCGTGCGCTCGCTCGCCGCGTCGAGGATCCGCGAGCTCTACAACGAGGGCATCGGCCGGCGCGACATCCTCGCCTTCTGGGTGGGCGAGCCGGACGAGCCGACGCCGGACTTCATCCGCAAAGCGGGCATCGACTCGATCGCCGCGGGCGAGGTGTTCTACACGCACAACCTCGGCATTTCCGAGCTGCGCGACGCGCTCGCCGCCTACGTTTCCCGGCTGCACCGCAGGACGGACGCGGCGCAGATCGCCGTGACCAGCTCCGGCGTCAACGCGCTGATGCTCGCCTCGCAGCTGCTGGTCGATCCGGGCGACCGCGTAGTCGAGGTGGTGCCTCTGTGGCCCAACCTGCAGGAGATCCCGAAAATCCTGGGCGCCACGGTGCAGACCGTCGCGCTGGATTTCGCGCCGCAGGGATGGACCCTCGACGTTCAGAAATTGATTGATGAGTTGAAACCGGGCACCAAGGCGCTCTATCTCAACTCGCCGAACAACCCCACCGGCTGGACCGTCACGCGCGAGGCGCAGAAGGCGGTGCTCGAGCACTGCCGGCGCCACGGCATCTGGATCTTCGCCGACGACGCTTACGAGCGTCTCTATTTCGGCAAGGGCGGCATCGCGCCCTCCTTCCTCGACCTCATGGGCGACGACGACCGCGTCATCAGCACCAACACCTTCTCCAAGTCGTGGCTGATGACCGGATGGCGGCTGGGGTGGCTGGTGGTGCCGGCGGGCCTCTCGGCCGACCTCGGCAAGCTGATCGAGTACAACACGTCGTGCACGCCCGTGTTCGTCCAGCGCGCCGGGATCGCCGCCGTGACCGGCGGAGAGCCGACTGTCGAGCGCAGCCTGGAGCGCTTCCGCCGCGCGCGGGATTTCCTGGTGCAGGAGCTGAGAAAGATCCCGAAGGTGCAGGTCGCCGTGCCCGACGGCACGATGTACGTCTTCTTCAGGGTCGAGGGCATGACCGACAGCCTCGCCTTCTGCAAGCGCCTCGTGCGCGACGTCGGGCTCGGCCTCGCGCCCGGGTCGGCGTTCGGCCCGGAAGGCGAGGGCTACGTGCGCTGGTGCTTCGCGTCCGAGCTCGACCGCCTCGCCGACGGCGTGGCGCGCCTGCGCCGCGCGCTGGACTAGATACGCCCTCGAAGGTGCAAAGTGCACTGCGCGGCTGTGCCGCGCGGCGTATCGCATTGCCCGACGCGGAACTAGATTGGGGTTCCCTGAAAGGAGGGAACCATGTCGGATTACATCGGTGGCAGCCTGGCTCTTCTCGTGATCGTCGCAGCGATCGTCGGCATCCTGCACTTCAGCGGCAACCGCGGCCCGGGCGAGGGTTCCATCATCCCCGAGGCCGTGGCGGCCACGCCGGCCGGCGCCGACTACGGCTGGAAGGTTGCCGCGCCGCGCTATGACGAAGGCGGCGAGGTCGCCGAGTACTACTAGTCGCCCTTGATCTTCGCGTCCTTGATGAGCTTGGCAAGCGCCGCGTAGTCCTCGCGGTTGAGCTTGTCGAGCTCCTGGGGCGTGGAGAGGCGCACCGAAGCGCCCTGCTTGGCGAGCGTGCCGACCACCTCGGGATCCTTCATCACCTCGTGCAGCGCGGTGTTGTATCGCGCCACGACATCCTGCGGCATGCCGGCCGGCCCCCACGCCGAGAACCACGAGTAGTAGTCGAAGTCCTTCAGGCCCTGCTCGTGCAGGGACGGGATCTGCGGCGCGAGCGGCGAGCGCTCGCGGCTCGAGCCGGCGACCGGGCGGATCTTGCCGGCGCCGCCGAGCGTGATCGCCGTGCCGAGCGGCACGAACATGCACGCGATCTGGCCGCCCATCAGGTCGGTGAAGGCGGGCGCGGAGCCCTTGTACGGGATGTGGGTGATCTGCACCCCGGTCTGCAGCTTCACCGACTCCATGATCAGGTGGTGGTGCGTGCCGTTGCCGGGCGAGCCGTAGTTGGCCTTGCCGCCTTCGCGCTTCGCCCAGTCCAGGAACTCGGGGAAGCTCTTCACCGGCACCGACGGATGCACGGCCAGGACGAAGATGTTCTGCGCCAGCACGCTGAGCGGGGTGAAGCCGGTCAGCACGTCGAAGTCGATCTTGAAGAAGATCGGCAGGGTGAGGGTGGAGTTGACGAACACGCTGATCACGTGCCCGTCGGGCGGCGCCTTGGCCACCGCGTCCATGCCGATCGCGCCGCCGGCGCCGCCGCGGTTCTCGACGACGAAGGGCTGATTCCATTTGGCCGACATGCGCGGCGCGAGGGTCCTCGCCAGCAGATCCGGGGTGGTGCCCGCGGTCTGGCCGAGGATGATGCGCACGGGGCGGTTGGAGATTCCCTGGGGGAAAACCTCCAGCGGCAGGGCGAGGCCGGCGGCAGCGCCGAGCAGGATGCGGCGGCGGATTAACGAGTGCATCGCGCGATACTAGCCCGAGAGCAGGCGGCGGACCGCTTCCGGCAGGCCGCTGTTGCGCTTTTTCGGCGGCGCGACGAACGCCGGGCGCGGCGCGCGCTCCGCCTGCTGCACGGCGGCCGCGATCGGATCGACGAGCGGCACGGCCAAGCCTGCGATGCGGCGCGCGAGTCCGGCGAGCGGGGCGCCGGCGAGGATCAGCGCCTCGGCGCGATCCTCCTTGATCGACGCTTCACACAGGCTCTGCAGGCGTGCCGCATGCTCGTCCTGCACGCCGCCTATGTCGCGGATCGGCGCGTCGAGCGAGCGGATGCTCGCGAGCCGCCCGCCGTAGCCATAGCCCTCCACTACCGTCCGGTACCACGCGCCGATGCGCGGCGAGATGGCGATGATCGAAAAGCGCCGCGCGAGCCCGGCCGCCCGCGCGAGCGCCGCCTCGGTCAGGCCGACGACCGGCCGGTCGAACGCCTGGCGCAGCGCGGCGAGGCCCGGGTCGCCAAAGGCGGCCATGACGATGGCATCGTGGTCGCCGAGATTCCCCGCGATGCACTCGAGCGACGCATAGGCGCCTATCAGCGCCTCCAGCTCGGTCTCGATGTATTCCACCCCGAAGGGCGCGGTCAGCAGGGTGATCTGCGTGCCCGGCGAGGCCGCGCGGCGCGCCTCGTCGCCGATCAGCCGGGTGACGCTTTCGGTGATGTTCGGATTCATCACCAGCAGCTTCATTTCGCGACCTTGTCCTTGCCCCAGCGCTTCCTAAGCGCGAAGCATTCGGCATGGCGCACGCCGGTGACGATCTCGAGCGGCCAGTCGAGCATCCGGCAGTACGCCTCGATGGAGTAGGTGCCCAGGTCGGTGCGCTTGAGGTCGGCGTGGCGCAGGCCGAGCACCAGCCGGCTCACCTTCGCCATGCGCATCGCTTCCGCGCACATGGGACAGGGCTCCATGCTCGTAAAGAGCGTCGCGCCGTCCAGGTTGGTGCGGCCGAGCTTCTTAAACGCATTGCGCAAGGCGTCGGTTTCCGCATGCACCGTGACGTCGTTGAGCGTGTTTTGCCGGTTCTGGCCGGTGCCGATGACCTGCCCATCCAGGACGATCACCGAACCGGTGGGCCAGTCGCCCCGCGCCATCGCTTCGGCGCCGGCGGCGAGCGCGAGGTCCATTGCTTGGTCGTGATTCATCGGTACCCCATGAGGCGTGGAAGCCATGTGACGAGCGCCGGGAAGAAGATGCAAGCCAGAAGCAGCAGGTACTGCGAGATGATGAACGGCATGCAGTGGCGCACCAGCTCGCCCATCTTGATGCCCGTCATGCCCTGAATGACGAACAGCACCACCCCGACGGGCGGCGTCATCATGCCGATGATGAGGTTCAGCACGAAGAGGAAGGCGAACAGCGTCGGATCGATGCCGTAGGACAGCGCGATCGGGTGGAACAGGGGCACCAGCATGATGTAAGCCGCATTCGACTCGAGGAACATGCCGACGATGACCAGCAGCACGGCGACGAGCAGCAGGAACACGGTCGGGTCGGTGGTGATCGACTTCATCCACGCCGCGAGCTGCTGCGGCAGCAGGTCGACGGTGAGAAGGAAGGTCACCGTGGCGGCGAAGGCGATGAGCGCGGCCACGACCCCGGACATCAGCGCCGAGCGGTAGAGGATCTCCGGCAGGGCCGAGAGCCTGAGCCGGCGGGTGACGAAGAATCCGATCAGCAGCGCGAGCACCACCGCTATGGCCGCGCCCTCCGTGGCGGTGAAGATGCCGCCGATGATGCCGCCGAGGCAGACCACCGGCATGGCGAGGGACAGCGCGGCGCGCCAGGTCTCCAGCGCCAGGCGGCGCACGGAGAACGGCTCGCCTTCCAGCGGGTAGTCGCGCTTCTTCGCGATCCACCAGCACTGGAACATGAAGACGGCGGTGATGATCACGCTCGGCACCGCTGCGGCCACGAACAGCGCTGCGATCGACACGCTGGATCCGGCCAGGTAGGCGTACACGATCATCGCCGCCGCGGGCGGGATGATCGGGCCGAGGTTGGCCGACGCCGCGATCACCGCGGTGGAGAAGCCCAGGCCGTACTTCTTCTTGAGCTCGGGGCCGAGGGTGGAGGCGAGGGCTGCGGCGTCCGACACCGCGGTGCCCGATACGAGCGAAAGGATCGCCCCCGAAAGCATCGCCACCTGGGCGAGGCCGCCGCGCACGCGCCCGACGAGCGCGTTGGCGAAGGCGACCATCTGCTCCATGATGCCGCCCTTGATCATCAGCTCGCCCGCGACCATGAACAGCGGGATCGCCATCAGCGGAAACGAGTTGACGGAGGCCATCATGCGCTGCGGCAGCATGTTGAAGTCGACGTTCGACATCCACAGCCCGCCGATCGCGGCGGCGCCGAGGGCGAAGGCGAGGGGCATGCCGAGCAGGCCCGCCGCCAGGAAGAACGCCATCACCCCCCAGCTCATTGACTCGACCCCCGGCCAAGGAAGCTCATTCGATCGCCACCACGGTGCGCCGCGGCTCGCGCCACAGGAGCTGCACGAAGTGGAAGAAGCTGTGCGCCGCGGCGATCGCCACCGGCACCATGAACCAGTTCGCGCTGAAGTTGACCGACTGCATCATCTCGTCCCAGGTGAGGGCGGCGACCTTCACCGCCTGCCAGAAGACGACCGCCATGATCGCCGCGCCGCCGATCGCGCAGCCCTTGGCCAGGGCGGCGCGCACCTGCGGCGCGATGTGGGCCACCAGCAGCTCTATGCCGACGTGCGCGCCCTCGCGGATGCCGAGCGGAATCGCCAGGAACATGGTCCAGACGAAGAGCAGCCGCGAGATCTCCTCCGACCAGTCGATCGACGCATTGAAGCCGTAGCGCAGGACCACCTGCAGCGCCACGATGGCGATCATCGCCGCGCTCGCCACGACGATCGCCCAGCGCGCGAGCCGGTCCACCGCGTCGAGGACGCGGGAGTACGCGGCTTTCAAGCTACTTCTTGGTCTCGGCGATCACCCGGTTGACGAAGTCCGCGCCGACGCGCTTCTTCACGTCCTCGACGACGTTGGCGGAGCCCTTGCGCATCTGCTCGCGGAACTGCGGCGAGACCTCGTCGAACGTCATGCCGCGCTGCTTGATCTCGGCGATGGACTCGTTCTCCTCCGCCTTGGCGCGGTCGCGCTGCCACGCCACCGCCTTGCGCATGCTGTCGCGCAGCGCCTTCTGCTGCGCGGCGGGCAGCGCCTCGAAGGCGCGGCGGTTGGCGACGACGTTGATGAAGTCGAAGAAGTGGCCGGTGTTGGAGACGAACTTCTGCACCTCGAAGTAGCGGCTCGCGCGGATTACCGAGAAGGGGTTCTCCTGGCCGTCGACCACCCCCTGCTGCAGCGCCGAGTACAGCTCCTTGATGTCCATGGCCACCGGGTTGGCGCCGAGGGCGCGGAAAGTGGCGAGGTGGGTCTCGTTCGGCTGCATGCGGATCTTCAGGCCCTTCAGGTCCTCGACGCTCTTGATCGGGCGCTTGGAGTTGGTGACGTGGCGCGCGCCGAGCTCCATGAAGCCGAGGTCGATCAGGCCCTTGTCGGCGAACTTGGCGTCGAACAGCTTGCCCACCGGGCCGTCCACCACGCGGAACGCCTGCTCGCGCGACTCGAACTGGAACGGCAGCGAGATCGCCTCGAGCTCGGGCACCGTGCGCGACAGGAAGGCCATGCCGACCCAGATCATCTGCAGCGTGCCGGCGCGCACGTTCTGCACGTTCTCCGCGGCGCCGCCGAGCTGCATGGCGGGAAACACGTCGACGGTGAGCTGCCCGCCGCTCGCCTTGGCGAGCTCGTCGCGGAACTGGCTCATCGCCACGCTCGACGAATGCTCGGTGGCGAAGTTGCCGGCCAGGCGCCATTTCGTCTGGGCCTGCGCGCTCGTCGCGGCGCACAGGATGGCGAGTGCTGCCAATGCGGTTTTCATCTAGGTCTCCCTTCGAGTGGTGGATTCTGTCACGGCATGATCTCGCCGCCGTTCGGGTGCAGGAGCTGCCCGCAGTAGTAGCGCGCCTCGTCGGATGCGAGGAACACGTACCCCGAGGC
>DASSPL010000394.1:0-7955 GCA_035699685.1 Burkholderiales bacterium
GGCTTCTGGCACAACGGCCTCACCACCGGCATCGCCAACAGCGTGTTCAACAAGGACGACGGCATCCTGGTGATCATGAAGAACGGCTACAGCTCGGCCACCGGCACGCAGGAGCTGCCCTCTTCCCCGCAGCACAGCGACGTGAAGGACGACATCAGCATGGAGCGCGCGCTCCAGGGCATCGGCGTCGGCTGGATGAAGACCGTCGACAACTATCGGGTCGGCGACGTCGCCAGGACGCTCAAGGAGGCGATGACCACCGACTACAAGGGCCTCAAGGTGATCATCGCCGAGGGCGAATGCCAGCTCGAGCGCCAGCGCAAGCTCAAGCCGGTCGTGGCGGCCAGGATGAAAAAGGGCGAGCGCCACGTGCGCGTGAAGTACGGCGTCGACGAGGACACCTGCACCGGCGACCACTCGTGCATCCGCCTCTCCGGCTGCCCGACGCTGACGATCAAGGACAACCCGGATCCGCTGCGCACCGACCCGGTGGCGACGGTGATCGACGGCTGCGTGGGCTGCGGCCTGTGCGGCGAGAACGCGCATGCCGCCGTGCTGTGCCCGTCCTTCTACCGCGCCGAAGTGATCCAGAACCCCACGTGGTGGGACAGGCTATGGAACGGCAGTTCACCAAGGAAATAGAGTCCCTGCGGCTGGGCGACGGCGAGACCTTCCACGGCGAAGGCATCCTCGCGGTCACCAAGGCGCTGCTGCAGTCCGGCGTGTCGTACGTCGGCGGCTACCAGGGCGCGCCGGTCTCGCACCTGCTCGACGTGATGGTGCAGGCCAAGGACTACCTCGACGAGCTCGGCGTGCACGTCGAGGCCTGCACCAACGAGGCCTCCGCGGCCGCCATGCTCGGCGCCTCGATCAACTACCCGGCGCGCGGCGCCGTGACGTGGAAGTCGATCGTCGGCACCAATGTCGCGGCCGACGCGCTTTCCTACCTGGCGAGCGCCGGCGTCATGGGCGGCACGCTCATCGTCCTGGGCGAGGACTACGGCGAGGGCGGGGTGGTGGCGCAGGAGCGCAGCCACGCGTACGCGGTGAAGTCGCTCATGTGGCTGCTCGATCCGCGCCCGAACCTGCCGAAGATCGTCGAGATGACGGAGAAGGGCTTCGAGCTGTCCGAGGCCTCGAACACGCCGGTGATGATGGAGCTGCGCATCCGCGCATGCCACGTGCAGGGGTCTTTCACCGCCAGGCAAAACAAGGCGCCGGCGGTATCGACTCGCCACAAGCTCGACGGCCCGCCGAAGGAATTCATCTACGACCGCCTGGCGCACCCGCCGGCCACTTTCCGGCAGGAGAAGCTCAAGACCGACGTGCGTCTGCCGGCCGCGCGCAAGTTCATCGCCGAGCACAAGCTGAACGAAGTCTTCCCCGGCACGCAAAACGATCTCGGCATCATCGTCCAGGGCGGCCTCTACAACAATGTGGCCCTCGCGCTGAAGACGCTTGGGCTCGCCGATGCGTTCGGCGCGAGCCGGATTCCGATCCTCGCGCTGAACGTGGTGTATCCGCTGGTGCCCGACGAGATCGCCGAGTTCTGCAACACCAGGAAGGCCGTGCTGGTGCTCGAAGAGGGCCAGCCCGAGTTCATCGAGCAGGAAATCGCCATGCACCTGCGGCGCAACGACGTCGCCGCGAAGCTGCATGGCAAGGACTGCATGCACATGGCCGGCGACTACAACGTCGAGGCGCTGGTGCGCGGCCTGTCCAGGTTCCTCGCGCTGCACGCGCCGCGCCTCGAGCTGGCGCGCGGCCAGGAATGGCTCGACGCCGTCGGCCGTACCCGGCAGAAAGCCGGCGAGCTCCTCGGCACCCTGCCCCAGCGCCCGCCGGGCTTCTGCGTCGGCTGCCCGGAACGCCCGGTGTTTTCCGCCATGAAGCTCGTCGCCCAGGACATCGGGCGGCCGCATGTGTCGATGGACGTCGGCTGCCACTGCTTCGGGTCCTTCGAGCCGTTCTCGCAGGGCAACACGCTCCTCGGCTACGGCATGAGCCTCGCCTCCGCCGCCGGGGTTTCGCCGATGTCGTCGCGACGTCCGGTGGCGATCATGGGCGACGGCGGCTTCTGGCACAACGGCCTTCTTTCCGGCGTCGCGTCCAACCTGCTGAACAAGGGCGATGGCGTGCTCGTCATCATGAAGAACGGCTACGCCTCGGCCACCGGCACGCAGGAGCTGCTTTCCTCGCCGCCCGAGGACGCCCGCATGGTGGCCGTCGGGGGCAGCGCGGCCGGTGCCGACCGCACCATCGAGGACACGCTCACCGGGCTTGGCGTGAAGTGGCTGCGCACGGTCAACAACTACAAGGTCGGGGAAGTTTCCAAGGTCTACAGGGAGGCAATGCAGACCGACTACCGGGGCCTGAAGGTGATCATCGCCGAGGGCGAATGCCAGCTCGAGCGCCAGCGGCGCCTGAAGCCCGAGGTGGCGCAGAAGCTCGCCAAGGGCGAGCGGCACGTGCGCGTGAAGTACGGCGTCGACGAGGACACCTGCACGGGCGATCACTCCTGCATCCGGCTGTCCGGCTGCCCGACGCTCACCGTCAAGGACAACCCCGATCCGCTGCGCACCGATCCGGTGGCCACGGTCATCGACGGCTGCGTCGGCTGCGGCCTGTGCGGCGAGAACGCGCACGCCGCGGTGCTGTGCCCGTCTTTCTACCGTGCCGAGGTGGTGCAGAACCCGAGCACATGGGATCGTCTGAAGGCAAAACTATGAATCTTCCCGAGCGCCCGATCACCATCCTCATCGCCGCGCTGGGCGGCGAAGGCGGCGGCGTGATGGCCGACTGGCTGATGGAAGCCGCCACGGCGAGCGACCTGCCGGCGCAGGCGACCTCCATTCCGGGCGTCGCGCAGCGCACCGGCGCCACGACCTACTACCTCGAGATCTACCCGGTGCGCCGCGCCGACCTCGGCGGCCGCGAGCCGGTGATGTCGCTTACGCCGAGCCCGGGCAACGTCGACATCATGGTCGCCTCCGAGCTGGTGGAAGCCGGCCGCGCCATGACCAACGGCTATGTCAGCCCCGAGCGCACCACGCTCATCGCCTCCACGCACCGCATCTATGCCACCGTCGAGAAGATGCAGATGGCCGACGGCCGCTTCGACAGCGACAAGGTGGTGCAGGCGGCGCAGCAGCTCGCCAAGCGGCCGCTGCTCTTCGACATGCGCAAGCTCGCGCAGGAGAGCGGCACGGTGATCAACGCCGTGCTGTTCGGCGCGATGGCCGGCAGCGGCATGCTGCCGCTGCGGCGCGAGGCGTGCGAGGCGGCGATCCGCAAGGCCGGCCGCGGCGCCGAGGCCAGCCTGCGCGGCTTCGCCGCCGGCTGCGACATCGCGCTCGGCCAGCGCCAGCCGCCGGAGCAGCCGGCGGCGCCGAGACGCGCCACCGAGGTGGGCGACATCACCCGAATCGCTGAAGAAAGGCTGCGGGATTACCAGGGCGATGCCTACGCCGCGCTGTACCGCAAACGGCTGGAGCCGTTCCTGAATGGTGATGCCAAGGTTGCCGCCACGGTGGCACGGCACCTAGCCACCTGGATGAGCTACGAGGACATCATTCGCGTCGCCGATCTCAAGACGCGCGCCTCGCGCTTCGAGCGGGTGCGAAAGGAAGTCGGCGCGAAACCCGACGAGCCGGTGGTGGTGATCGACTACCTGAAGCCCGGCGTCGAAGAATTCGCCTCCGTCATGCCGCATTTCATCGGCAAGCGGCTCATGTCCTGGGCCGAGCGCCGCGGCAAGCTCGACGCCTACAACGTCGGCATGCACATCAGGACTTCGGGTTTCTTCGGCTACCTGCTGGTGCGCGCGCTCGCCTGGCTGCGGCCGCTGCGCCCCCTGAGCCACCGCTATGTCGAGGAGCAGGCGCTGATCGAGCGCTGGCTGGGCTTCGTCGCCGAGGCCGCGAAGCGCGACGCCGCCCTCGCCTGCGAAGTCGCGGAATGCGCGCGCCTCATCAAGGGCTACGGCGAGACTCACCGGCGCGGCAAAGGCAACTTCCTCGCCATCGCCGACGCGCTGATCGAGAACCCGCCCACCGCCGATCCGGCCGAGCAGGCCAAGCTGATACGTAAAGCGCGCGAGGCGGCGCTTGCCGACCCCGAGGGCAAGGCCCTCGGCACCACGCTCGGCAAGCCCGTGGTGTGGATGAAGCCCGTAAAATCCTCCTAAAGGAAACCGACCATGGCCAGCGTTCCCACCACGACGAACAGTGCCCGGCAGGACCTCTACCGGCGCATGGACAAGCACAACACCGCCCCGCTGTGGGAGGTGCTGCACGCTCTGATCCCGGACCAGCCGGCGACGCGCTGCAAGCCGTATCTCTGGAAGTACAAGGAAGTGCGCCCTTACATCACCGAGGCCGGGAAGCTGATCACGGCGAAGGAAGCGATCCGCCGCGTGCTGGTGCTCGAGAACCCCGGCATGCGCGGCGACTCGTGCATCACGCAAAGCCTGTATGCCGGCCTGCAGCTCATCCTGCCCGGCGAGATCGCGCCGAGCCACCGGCACACGCAGTCCGCGCTGCGTTTCATCGTCGAGGGCTCCGGCGCCTATACCGCCGTGGACGGCGAGCGCACCACCATGTGCCCGGGCGATTTCATCATCACCCCGTCGTGGACCTTCCACGACCACGGCAACCCCGGCAATGAGCCGGTGGTGTGGATGGACGGCCTCGACATCCGCATCGTCGAGCTCTTCGCCGCCCAGTTCCACGAGGTCTACGGCGAGGAAATCCAGCCGGTGACGCGCAGCGAGGGCGCGGCGACCGCGCGCTTCGGCAACGGCCTCGCGCCCCTGAGCGCCGTGTCACCCTTCGGCAAGACGACGCCGATCTTCAACTACCCCTACGCCAGGAGCCGCGAGTCGCTGGAACTCCTGTCGAAGGACCAGGATCCGGATCCGTGCCACGGCTGGAAGATGCAGTTCGTGAACCCCCTCACCGGCGGTCACGCCATGCCGACCATCGCCGCGTTCATCCAGCTCCTGCCGAGCGGGTTCGGATCGCAGGCGTATCGCTCGACCGATGGCACCATCTACTCGGTGGTCGAAGGCGGCGGCCGCGTCACCATCGGCAATGAAAGCTTCGCCTTCGAGCCCCGCGACACGTTCGTGGTGCCCTCCTGGATGCCGGTCAAGCTCGAGAGCACGAGCGAGACGGTGCTGTTCTCGTTCTCCGACCGGCCGGGCCAGGAGGCGATGGGACTCTGGAGAGAGAAGCGCGGCTGATGAACGCTCCCACCGACAAGGCGCTGCTGAGCAGGCTCTACAACAACCGGGACCTGGTTCCCGAGCACCCGCAGTTCTTCGCGCGCTGGGCCGACGCGTCGCAAAAGGCGCGCTCGACCATGACCTGCCACCTCGATCTGCGCTACGGCGACAAGCCGGGCGAGACGATCGATCTCTTCCCCTCCCGCCGCGGCGACGGCAGCTGCATGATGTTCATCCACGGCGGCTACTGGCGCTCCCTCGACAAGAAGGATTTCTCGTTCCTCGCGCCGGCCTTCGTGAGCGGCGGCATCTCGCTTGCGGTGGTCAACTACGACCTGTGCCCGAAGGTGTCGGTGGAGGAGATCGTGCGCCAGATGCTGCGCGCGAGTCGCTGGCTGTGGCTGCATGCCGAGGACTACGGCATGGACCAGGACCGGCTGTTCGTCAGCGGCCATTCGGCCGGCGGCCACCTGACGGCCATGATGATGGCGGCGCTGTTCCCGGTGTTCGACCCGCGGCTGCCGAAGGACCTGTGGAAGGGCGGCCTCGCCATCAGCGGCCTTTACGACCTGCGGCCGATCCTGGCGGTCGACTGGCTGAACGCGGACCTGCGCCTCGACGAGGAAGCGGCGTCCCGGCTCTCGCCGGCGTTCTTTCCCCCGGCCACGCGCGCGCCGGTGATGACCGCGGTGGGCGGCGACGAGTCGAGCGAGTTCCTGCGCCAGAACGCGCTCCTCGGCGAGCGCTGGAGGAACGTGTTCGCCGGCGACGTCACCCTCAAGGGCGCCAACCACTTCTCGATCGTCGACGCGCTCGCCGAGGAAAAGGGCGCGCTGTACCAGGCCACCCGCAAGCTGATGAAGCTGGACAAATGAAAGAATTCCTGCAGCCGGGGCGCTTCATCGACAGCGACCATCCCGAGGTCGTGGCATTCGCCGCGAAGCACGCCACCGGCGCGGACGAGCGCGAGAAGGCCGTGTCGCTCTACTACGCCGTGCGCGACGGCGTGCGCTACAACCCGTTCCAGAACTTCACCGTAGACGACGCCTATCGCGGCTCTACGTGCCTCGAGCGCGGCGAAGGCTGGTGCGTGCCCAAGGCCGCTCTCCTCGCCGCGTGCGCCCGCGCGGCGGGCATCCCTGCGCGCGTCGGCTATGCCGACGTGAAGAACCACCTCACCACGCCGGCGCTGACGGCGAAGATGGGCACCGACCTCTTCGTCTACCACGGCTACACCGACCTCTTCCTCCACGGCAAATGGGTCAAGGCGACGCCGGCGTTCAACCTCGCCATGTGCACGCGCTTCCGCGTCAAGCCGCTGGAGTTCGACGGCCGCGAGGACTCGATCTTCCATCCGTTCGACGAGGACAACCGGCGGCACATGGAATACGTCACCTTCCGCGGCACCTATGCCGACGTGCCCGCCGACGACATCCGGCGCGTCTTCGCCGAAACGTACCCGCGCTACTTCACCCTCGGCCCCGACGCCCGCAAGGAACGCTTCGAGCCGGCCTGAATGCGCTCTCTCCTCGAGGAGAGCTTTCGCGCGGCCGTGGCCGCGGCCGACCCGAAGCTGATCGTCGCGCCGCAGTTGCCCCCGCCGCCCAAGGGCCGGACATACGTAGCCGCGGCCGGCAAGGCGGCGGCAGCGATGGCCGCGGCGGTCGAGGCGCACTGGAACGGGCCGCTGGAGGGCATCGCCATCACCCGCTACGGGCACGGCGCGCCGACCCGGCACATCCGCGTAGTCGAGGCCGGGCACCCGGTGCCCGACGAGGCCGGCGAAAAGGCGGCGCGCGAGATCCTCGACGCGGTGAAGCGCCTGGGACCGGACGACCTGCTGCTCGCGCTGCTCTCGGGCGGCGGCTCCAGCCTCCTCTCGCTGCCTGCGGCGGACGTGCCGATGGCCGACCTCAAGGCGGTCACCGCGCAGTTGCTGAAGAGCGGCGCGGCCATCCAGGAGATGAACACGGTGCGCAAGCACCTCTCCGCCATCCATGGCGGCCGGCTCGCCGCCGCGTCGCGAGCGCCGGTGGTGGCGCTGATCATTTCGGATGTCACCGGCGACGATCCGACGCACATCGCTTCCGGACCGTGCGCGCCGGACCCGACCACCTATGAAGACGCACGCGAGATTTTGCAGCGCTACCGCGTAGCGCCGCCGGATTCCGTGAGGAAACGGCTCGGGCACGCGCAGGACGAGACGCCCAAGCCGGGCGACCCTGTGTTCAAACAGGTCCAAAACAAGGTGATCGCCACGGCGCACCGCTCGCTGGAAGCCGCGGGACGCGTCTTCCAGCAAAAGGGCATACAGCCCGTGATCCTCGGCGACACGATCACCGGCGAGGCCGCCGAGGTGGCGAAGGTGATGGCCGCGCTCGTCCACGAAGTGAAATCGCATGGAAAGCCTTGGGCACGGCCGGTGGCGCTCATCTCCGGTGGCGAATGCACCGTGACGATCACCGGCGAAGGCGGCCGCGGCGGCCGCTGCAGCGAGTTCCTGCTGTCCCTCGGAATCGAGACCGGCGGCGTCTGGGCCATTGCCGCCGATACCGACGGCATCGACGGCTCGGAGGAGAACGCCGGCGCTATCCTCACGCCCGACAGCATGCGTCGCGGACGGGATGCGCGCGCGATGCTCGCGAGGCACGACAGCTACGGGTTCTTCAGCGCGCTCGGCGACCTGGTGGTAACCGGGCCGACGCTCACCAACGTCAATGACTACCGAGCC
>DASSPL010000395.1:0-6778 GCA_035699685.1 Burkholderiales bacterium
GTTCAGGCGGCACACCAGCAGCAGGAAGTCGGCGTTCGACGCCTTGGCCTTGGACACCTCGACCGTCAGGTCCTTGGCCGCCGGGTCGTAGGAGATGGTGTCGACGATCTTGAACGGCAGCTGCGTCAGGCGCGGCATGAAGGCGCCGATGCCCTTCGCCATCGCCTGGCCGAAGGTGTCGTTGACGTGCATGAACACCGCGGTGCGCGGGATCGTGTTGGTCGCCTGGAAGAGGTCGCCGATCAGCGCGAGGCCGTTGCGCACGATGTCGGGCGCGGTCTGGAAGTTGCGGAACACGTACTTGTAGCCCTGCTCGGTGATCTGCGGGGCGGCGGCGATGTTGATGACGAACGGCACGCCGCGCTGCTCGGCGACCTGCGCGATGGCCGCCGCGGCGCCCGAGTCGAACGGCCCGACCAGCACGTTCGCCCCTTCCTGGATCAGGCGCTCGGCGCGCGTGCGCGCGGTATCGACGTTGGATTCGAAGTCGGCGTTCATCAGCTCGATGTCGACGCCGAGCATCTCCTTGATCACGCCGGGCGCGAGGTCCGCGCCCTTCTGGCACGACTGGCCGATGAAGCCGAGGTAGCCCGAGCGCGGCAGGATGACGCCGACGCGCAGGCGCTGCGATTGCGCCCGGACGATGCCCGGGAATACGGAAGATGCGGCGGACAGCGCGCCCGCGGCTGCGAGCGCCTTGTTGAACTGACGACGTTGCATGGACCCCTCCTTGAGGAGGGCTATTCTAACTGTCCTCGCGGGCCAGCCAGATTTCGGCCTCGGCCTCGCTGCCGAAGCGCCGCGCCTCCATGTCCAGCCGCTCGGCCTCGATCACCGCCGTGTCGTAGATGGCGATCAGGTCCGGAGTCAGCGCGACGAAGGCGATGCGGAAGTTCTTGGGCACGCCGGCGATCGAGAGGGAGCGCAGCGCGTCGCGCGCCGCGAGGTGGTCGAAGGCGTCGAACTGGGACACGCCGAGGATCAGGATGCGCGCGCACCGGTCGCGCAGGCAGGCGTTGGCGAGCGCCCGGTAGCACTCCTGCACCTCGTCCGCCAGCCCGGGCCCGACCCGCGCGCGCAGCCATCCCTGGTCGCGTCGGATGTCGCAGCCTGGTGCGCGGTGCGCGAGGTTCCTGTCTTCCATTACCGAAACAACTGTCCGGCGAGCAATGGCGATGCCGCCAGCGCTGGGCGGTTACACCTGTCGCCGAAGTCCTACTGCTAATCTTCAGCCGATGACGCGCCCGCTGCGCTCCGTGCGCCTGGGACCCACCGACGTGGTGGTCGAGCGCCGCCCCGGAGGCGTGATCGGCCTGCGCTCGCCGCATGCGCTCGGCGCCTATCCCCCGCACCTGATCGAGCGGCTGGAGCACTGGGCAGAGCGCGCGCCGGAGCGCACCCTTTTCGCGCAGCGCGCCGGCGCGGGGTGGCGCACCCTGAGCTTCGGCCAGGCGCTGGAGAAGGCCCGCCGGGTCGGCGCGGCGCTGCTTTCCGCCGGTCTCTCGGCCGAGCGGCCCCTGGTGGTGCTCTCCGGCAACGACCTCGAGCACGCCCTGCTGCACCTGGGCGCGATGTATGTCGGCATTCCTTACGCGCCGATATCGCCCGCCTACTCGCTCCTGTCGGGCGATTTCGCCAAGCTGCGTGCGATCTTCGAGCTGCTGACGCCCGGCCTCGTCTACGCGTCGGACGCGAGGGCGTTCGCCAAGGCCATCGCCGCCGTCGGCGCGCGGGCGATCCACGAGGTGCCGGAGGCGGCGCCGGGCCGGGAAACGGAAGAGGCGCACGCGCGCGTCGGGCCCGACACCATCGCCAAGTTCCTCTTCACCTCCGGGTCAACGGGCACGCCGAAGGCCGTCATCAACACGCAGCGCATGTGGTGCTCCAACCAGGCGATGATCGCCGCGATGTTCGCCTACTTCCGCGACGAGCCGCCGGTCATCGTCGACTGGGCGCCCTGGCACCACACCGCGGCCGGCAACCACGATTTCGGCATCGCGCTGTACCACGGCGGCTCCTACTACATCGACGAGGGCAAGCCGCTGCCCGGGGCGATCGAGGCGACGGTGCGCAACCTGCGCGAGATCGCGCCCAACTGGTATTTCAACGTGCCGAAGGGCTACGAGGCCCTGCTGCCGTATTTGCGCGCGGACGCCGCCCTGCGCCGCAATTTCTTCAGCCGGCTGAAGGTGCTGTGGTTCGCCGGGGCGGGCATCTCGCAGCACGTGTTCGACGAGATCAAGGAGCTCGCCTTCCAGACCTGCGGCGAGACCATCCCGTTCCTCACCGGCCTCGGCTCGACCGAGACCGCGCCCTACACCATGGGCCGCATGTGGGAGACCGGCGACGCCTCCAACATGGGCCTGCCGCCGCCCGGCGTCGAGATCAAGCTCGTGCCGATGGAAGGCAAGTACGAGGCGCGCATCAAGGGCCCGCACATCACGCCGGGCTACTGGCGCCAGCCCGAGCTCACGCGCCAGGCGTTCGACGAGGAGGGCTACTACCGGCTCGGCGACGCCTTCGCGCTCGACGGCGGCGACCCGGCGAAGGGGCTCCTCTTCCGCGGCCGCATCTCGGAGGACTTCAAGCTCGCCACCGGCACCTGGGTGCACGTCGGTCCGCTGCGCGCGCGCTTCATCGAGCACTTCGCGCCGCTCGTGCGCGATGTCGTCATCACCGGCGACCGGCGCGGCGAGCTCGGCGCGCTGATCTTTCCAGCCGGCAACCCTTCCAGCGCCGAGCTGGCCGCACGGCTGAAGACGTTTGCGGAGCAGGCGAGCGGCAGCTCGAACCGCATCGCCCGAGCGCTGGTGCTCGAGGAGCCGCCGTCGCTCGATGCCGGCGAGATGACCGACAAGGGCTCCATCAATCAGCGCGCGGTGCTCTCGCGCCGCGCCGCGCTGGTCGAGGAGCTTTATGCCGGCTCGGCAAGGGTGCTGAGCGCGTGAACGCCATCGTCATCGGCGCGGGAATCGGCGGCCTCACCGCCGCGCTGTCGCTGCATGCGGCGGGCATCCGCTGCCGGGTGTACGAGTCCGCGGCGGAGATCCGGCCGCTCGGCGTCGGCATCAACGTCCTGCCGCACGCCACCAAGGAGCTCGAGGACCTCGGACTGCTGCCCGCGCTCGAGGCGGCGGGGGTGATCACGCGCGAGGTGGTGTACGTCACGCGCCGGGGGCACGTGATCTGGTCGGAGCCGCGCGGGCGCTTCGCCGGCTATCGCTGGCCGCAGGTCTCCATCCATCGCGGCACGCTGCAGATGCTGCTGTACGACGCGGTGCGCGAGCGGCTCGGCGCCGACGCCGTGCTCGCCGACCACCGCGCGGTGGGCGTGACGCAGTCCGCCGGCGGCGCGACGGTGCATTTCCGGCGCCGCGCGGCAGGCGAAGCGGCGCTCGACGCCAGCGCCGACGTGGTGATCGCCGCCGACGGCATCCACTCGGCGATCCGTGCCGGCTTCTATCCCGACGAAGGCCCGCCGAAGTGGGGCGGCATGATCCTCTGGCGCGGCACCAGCGTCGCGCGGCCGTTCCTGTCGGGCGCCACCATGATGATCGCCGGCAACGCGAAGACCAAGTTCGTCTGCTACCCGATCCGGAGCCTCGACGACGGCCGCCAGCTCATCAACTGGATCGCCGACGTCGCCGTAGACCAGTCGGGCATGAAGAGCGCCGCGGACTGGAACCGGCGCGGCTCGCGCGAGGCTTTCCTGCCGCACTATCGCGACTGGTCGCACGCGGTGGTCGACATCCCGGCGCTGGTGGGCGCGGCCGAGGAGATCTTCGAGTACCCGATGAGCGATCGCGATCCGGTGCCGCGCTGGAGCTTCGGCCGCGTCACGCTGCTCGGCGATGCCGCGCACGCCCTCTATCCCATCGGCTCGAACGGCGCGGCGCAGGCGATGCTCGACGCGCGCCGCCTCGCGCTGGAGCTCGCCACCCGGCCGAGCGTGGAAGCCGCGCTCGCCGCGTACGAGGACGCGCGCCGCCCGGCGATGGAGAAGCTCCTCTACGCCCACCGCGCCGAGGGCGCCGACGTGGTCCTCGACCTCCTGGAGGAGCGCGCCCCGAACGGCTTCGAGGACCTGGAGAAGGTGCTGCCGTACCGCGAGCGCGAGGAGGTCGCGCTGCGCTACAAGAAGATGGCCGGATTCGACATGAAGCTGCTCAATGAATCGCCTCCCATGAAGGTGAATCCCGCTGCCTGATGGCACGCTGCCCGAACTGCAACGCTCGGGTGTCCTGGGACGCGGCCGAATGCGTCGCGTGCAATGCCAGCTTCGCGGATGCGGCGGCCTGGAAAGTCGAGCCGGAGAACTGGGAGGAGCGCCAGCAGCTCGAGCAGCGGGCTGCCGCGCGGGCCGCCGCCCCCACGGAGCCGGCTCCACCTCCGGGGACGGGAGGGCCGGGGCCGGACGTCGTGCTCGGATTTTCGCTCGTCGCCGGCCTGTTTCTTTTCGCCGGCTTCGCCGCGGCGCGGGATGCGCACAGCGCATTCCACGTCGTGATGTTCTACGGTGCCGCGCTCGCCTGCATCGGGCTGCTTCGGCTTGGACTGAAGTCCTACAAGTACGGCGCGGCATTCGTGCTCCTCGGCGCGGTGTTTGGCGGCGCCGGCTTCGCCGGGACGCAGGAGACCCGCCCCAGCATCACCCACCTTTACGGCTCGACATTCGAGGACGGCGTCGACCGTCGCGGCCAGGCCTACCGGCAGCTCGGCACGCGCCACTGGAACGCCGCGGTGTGCAGCGACGAATGTCGCAGCGATCCGCATTGCAAGGCGTGGACGCTGCACCGTGGTGACCATTGGCCTGTGCCGCGCCCGGTGTGCTCCTTCATGGGCGGAGCAACCTCGCCGAAGGCGGACCCCTGCTGCATTTCCGGCGTGAAATTCGCAAAATGAGCGCATGAACCTCGCAGACCTCGTAGCCATAGACATCCACACCCACGCCTGGAAGTCGGCCCTTGCCGTGAATGAGGCCCCGAACGAGCGGCAGGAGGCGATGGGGCGCTACTTCAAGTACCAGCCGCAGCACACGACGGTGCCGCAGATGGCCGAGATGTACCGCAAGCTGAAGATGGCCTTCGTCGTCTTCACGGTCGACGCGCCCAAGGAGCCGCGCAAGATCTCGAACGAGGAGATCGCCGAGCTCGCGCACAAGCACGGCGACGTCGCCATCCCTTTCGCCAGCGTCAACCCGCATCGCGGCGCGGAGGGCGTGGCATGGGCGAAGCGGCTCATCAGCGAGCACAAGGTGCGGGGCTTCAAGTTCCACCCGTCGGTGCAGGAGTTCTATCCGAACGACCGCATGGCGTACCCGCTGTACGAGGCGATCGCGGAGGCGAAGCTGCCGGCGCTGTTCCACACCGGGCAGACCGGGGTCGGCGCCAACACGAAGGCGGGCGGCGGCATCCGGCTGAAGTATTCGCACCCGATGCTGCTCGACGACGTGGCGGTCGACTTTCCCGACATGCCGATCGTGATGGCGCATCCGTCGTTTCCGTGGCAGGAGGAGGCGCTGTCGGTGGCGACGCACAAGCCGCAGGTCTATATCGACCTCTCCGGCTGGTCGCCGAAGTACTTTCCGCCGATCCTCGTGCAGTACGCCAACACGCTGCTAAAGGAGAAAATCCTGTTCGGCTCCGACTACCCGGTGATGAGCCCGGAGCGCTGGATGGAGGAATTCGACAAGCTGCCGATCAAGCCGGAAGTGCGCCCGCTGATCCTGAAAGAGAACGCGGCGCGGCTGCTGAAGCTAAAGCCATGAAGTACGAGGATGTTTCCTGGCACAACGGCGCCGAAGACTATCCGAAGGATCTCGCGCCGGAGGCAGCGGCAACCCACGCCGGCATGTTCCTCGCCTGGGCCATGTCGGCGGGCCTGGCGAGCAGCATGCTCGCCGGCGACGCCGCCGATCTGCGCGCGCGAACGGTCACCCCGGGCGCGTTCTTCTACGACCAGTGCGACGGCAAGCTCACCGACGAGGACCTGAACGACGAAGGCAACGCCTTCGCCCAGGCGTACTTCGACCCCGAGGGCGCGCAGTACTTGAACGACTACGACGCCGTGCTGTGCCATGGGCTGCGGACGGCGTATCACGTGGCCGACACGTGGACCAATTTCGACAAGCTGAAGCCGAGGCTCGACCGGCGCCTGGTCGAGTGGCGCCGCGGCGAGCTGGGGAAGAGACCGTGGTGGAAGTTCTGGAGCTGAAGGAACGGCGGCGTCGGAGGCTGATCTAAGCGCCATGCCCGTCCGCACCGAAATCCACGAAGGCCTCGTGCCGGTGAAGATCTATACCGGCGAGATCGAGCCCGCCACGCGCCAGCAGCTCGTCAACATCTCGCGGCTGCCGGTGGTGCATCACCACGTGGCGGCGATGCCCGACGTGCATCTGGGCATCGGCGCCACCGTGGGATCGGTCATCCCGACGAAGAAGGCGATCATCCCGGCGGCGGTGGGCGTCGACATCGGCTGCGGCATGATGGCGCGGCGCCTGACGCTGACGGGCGACGACATCGACGAGTCGTCCCTTAAGAAGCTGTTCAACCAGATCTCGCGCGACGTTCCGGTGGGCTTCGAGAGCCACGACGACCGCGACGCCCGCACCCAGGCCGCCAAGCGCTTCAAGAAAGGTCTGGCGCGCATCATGGAAAAGCATTCCGGCATCGGCAAGCGCGTCGGCAAGCGCTCGAGCTGGGTGCACCAGCTCGGCACGCTCGGCGGCGGCAACCACTTCATCGAGGTGTGCCTGGACGAGGAGAAGCGCGTCTGGGTG
>DASSPL010000396.1:0-5088 GCA_035699685.1 Burkholderiales bacterium
GCACCGCCGCCTTTCGCCGTGTCGAGCTCCTCCGGCCGGCGGGGGCGGTAGAGGAAGTCGGTGAAGTTGAGCGCGGTGATCATCTTCAGGCGCCCGTACTTCCCCGATTGAATGAGCTTGCGCGCGAGGCCGATCGGCGCGTCAAAGCTATGGCTGTGCCCGACGACCAGATGGACGCCGTGCTTGCGGGCCGCGGCGGTCATCGAGCGGCACTCGTCCAGCGAGAGCGCCATCGGCTTCTCGACCAGGATGTGCTTGCCGGCAGCGGCCGCCAGCGCGGCGTGCGCGGCGTGGAACTGATGCGGCGTTGCGACATAGACCACCTGGACCGCCGGGTCGCGGCACAGCTCTTCCACCGTCGCGTAGCCCCGCCCGCCGAAGTCGGCTTTGAATCGGTCCAGGGCTTCGGGCCGGGGATCGGCCGCGGCGACCAGCCTGACGCGCTCGTCGGCGCCGAGCGTCGGCGACATGAGCGAGAAGGCCCGGCCGAGGCCGGCGACGCCGATGTTTATCAGATGGCGCGGTGTATCATTTACTTAGGAGACTAAGTATATGCTGACCCGCGAACAGAACGATCTTCTCTGCCGCGTCGAGGGAAGCGCGCCCATGGGCGGCATCATGCGCCGCCACTGGCTGCCGGTGTGCATGTCCGAGGAAGTGGCGGAAAAGGACGGGGCACCGGTCAAGTCGCGCCTGGTCGGCGAGGACCTGGTGGTGTTCCGCGACTCGAACGGCAAGCTCGGCGTGCTGGACGAGTACTGCCCGCACCGCGGCGCCTCGCTCGTCTTCGGGCGCAACGAAGGGTGCGGCCTGCGCTGCCTCTACCACGGCTGGAAGTTCGACGTCGAAGGCAACATCCTCGAGATGTCCGCCGAGCCGGACGGCGCCGCGCTGATGAAGTCGCTCAAGCAGAAGTCGTATCCGGTGCGCGAGGCGGGCGGCTTCGTCTGGGCCTGGCTCGGGCCGAAGGAAGAGATGCGCGAGTTCGAGCCGCCGGCGTGGGCGCCGAAGCCGGGCATCAAGTACGCCATCGTCAAGATGCACGCCGCGTGCAACTGGGCGCAGGTTCTCGAAGGCTCGATCGACTCGGCGCACAGCTCGAGCCTGCATTCGACCAACATGCCGGCGGCGGAAGACGTCTACGGCTCCACCGCGACGGATGACGCGTGGTATCGCCCGTCGAACGACAAGGCGCCGAAGATGCAGTTCGAGCCGACGTCGTACGGCTTCCGCTACGCCGCGCTGCGCAAGCCGATCAAGAATCCTGAAACGCACCAGTACGTGCGGACGACGCTGTTCCTCGCCCCGTTCACCGTGCTGATCCCGCCCAACAACCAGTACAACCTCGCGCAGATGCTCGTGCCGATCGACGACGTCAACACGATGTTCTACTGGATCGCCTGGCATCCCGATCCGGCCAAGGGCATCACGCAGGAGAAGTGGCGGCGCTTCTGCGCGGCCACCGTCGGCGAGGACCTGAACCCCGACTTCACCAAGAAGCGCACGCTGCAGAACCTCTACCAGCAGGACCGCGCGGCGATGAAGGCCGGCGACTTCACCGGCATCAAGGGCATCCCGACGCAGGACATGGCGATGTGGGAGTCGATGGGCGCCATCGCTGACCGCAGCAAGGACCATCCGGGCTCGAGCGACATGGCGGTCGTGCAGTTCCGCCGCTTGATGGTCGCTGCGGCGAAGAAGTTCCGGGAGAGCGGCGCCGTCATCGGCGCCGGCGAAGGGCGCACGCCCTACGTCCAGCTCTCGTCCTTCGAGGGCGTCGTGCCCAAGACCACCGACTGGAAGTCGCTGGGCGTCCCGCAGGAATCCGCAGTCACCGCAAAGTAAGGAGGCCCATGGCCCAGGCACAAGCGCAGCCAGCGCGCGAGCGGGCGTTGCCGTTGCCGGAAGGCAAGTGGCTCGACGTCGAAGGTATCCGCACAAGATATTTCGAGGTGGGCAGCGGCGAGCCGATCGTCTTCATCTACGGCGGCAACTTCGGTACCGGCGACTCGGCCTCCAGCGCGTACACCTGGAGCAAGAACCTCTTTCCGCTGGGCGAGCACTTCAGGGCCATCACCTTCGACAAGGTGGGGCAGGGCGAGACCGACAACCCGAAGAACGACGACTACACCATGGCGGCGGTCGTGCGCCACGCGGCGGCCTTCATCCGCGCCCTGAAGCTGCCGCCGGTGCACCTGGTCGGCCATTCGCGCGGCGGCTACGCCGCGACGCGCCTGACGCTCGAGAACCACGACCTCGTCAAATCGCTCACGGTCGTGAACAGCGGCACGCTGAGCCCGGGCATCGGCACCAATGAGGTCGTGCTCGCCAAGCCGCCGTATCCGGCCGGCACGCGCGAGTGCGCGCGCTGGGTCTACCAGAGCTACAGCTTCAATCCGGACGTCGTCGACGACGAATGGGTGGACGCCGTGATGGCCACCCTCGCGCTGCCGAAGTACCAGGAGAGCGTGCGCAAGATGGGCGCGGAGAAGCTCGGCACCAAGCTCTTCCTGCCCGAGCTCGCGCGCGAGAAGCGCGAGACGCTGCAGTGGATCAACGAAGGCCGGCTGCAGCGCCCGGTGCAGGTGATCTGGGGCTTCGACGACCGCACCGCCGTCATCGACCGCGGCATCGAGCTCTACAACATGTTCGCAAGACACGAGCGCCGTGCGCTGTTCCACGTCATCAACCAGGCGGGACACTTTCCGTTCCGCGAGCATCCGGCGCGCTTCAACGCGCTCATGCGGCGGTGGGTGGAGTCGCTCAAATGATGGTCTTCATCCACGGCGGAGTGCCCGGCGTCACGCCTTACGCCAGCGGTCCGCACATCTGGGGTGCTGTCCTGGAGCGATTCCCCGGCGCCATCGCGGTCCAGGTTTCGGGCAACACCGTCGACGCCATGACGCAGAGCGTGCGCCAGGCGCTCGAGGGCAAGGGCAAGTGCCATCTCGTCGGCCACGACCTGGGCGGCCTGCTCGCCTTCAACGTGGCCATCGAATCACCGACGATGGTTTCCGCAGTCACCGCGGTAGCCAGCGTCGCGGCGGCGCCTACGGGAGATGGCGTGCCGGACGTGACGTTTGCGCATCCGCCCAAGCCGCTTTACGGCAAGGAATCGCAGCGCTGGGCGCTCGAGCGGGTGTCGTACTCGCACCATCACATCAGTGACGACTTATTGAGTGAATGTGAAAAGGCCGCGCGCAAGCAGCAGCCCATAACGCCGGAAGCGCTGGCGAACGACTTCGTGCCGAGCCTGATGAAGGCGAAGTCGCGCTTCTACGAGGTGTGCCGCACCGAAGGCATCAAGGTGCCATGCCAGATCGTCTGGGGAAGCCACGATCCGCTCGGGACGTTCGACCACGGTCTATGGCTGTTCAGGGGCGTGGCGCAGAAGCAGAAGGCGTCGCAGTTCCATGTCATCAATCGCGCCGGCGCGCTTGCCTTCCGCGAGGAGCCGGCGGCCTTCCACCAGGTCGTATCCGCGTTCGCCGATGCCGTCTAGGAAACGAAAGCTGCATTACCCGAGGGAGTGGTCCTGGCCGGGCGGCGCGAAGATCTGCGTCAGCCTGAACCTGGCGCTCGAGTCGTTCGTGCGCGCGAGCCAGCTCACGCTCGAGAAGACCTCGAACAAGGTCGACCATTTCTCGCTCACCTACGCCGAATACGCGTACAAGGCCGGCGTCTGGCGCCTGATGGACCTGATGGACGAGCTGAAGATCAAGGCGAGCTGCTCGACCAACGGCCTGACGGGCGAGCGCCATCCGGAGGTGGTGCGCGCGCTCGCCGACTACGGCGTCGACATCGTCGGCCACGCCTGGGCGCAGGATGTGATGGCGAAGGACGACGACCCGGAAACCGAGAGAAGCGAAATCAGAAAAGTGACGGAGGTCCTCTCCAAGGCAGCGGGCAAGCGCCCGATCGGCTGGGTGAGCCAGGGCAGCGCCATGTCGGCCAACACGCTCGACCTCCTCAAGCAGGAGGGCTACCTGTGGAGCGGGGACGACATGAGCGACGACATCCCGTTCCTCAAGGAGACCCAGCACGGCCCGATGGTGATCCTGCCGCGCGTCAACCTGCCGCACAACGATCTCTGGATGTGGGCCACCACGCGCACGCCGCCCGACTTCATGTGGCTCAACTGGAAGGCGACCTTCGACCAGCTCTACATGGAAGGCGAGGCGGGCTATCCGAAGTGGGCCGAGATCACGATGCACGCGCACATGGGTGCGCGGCCGACGCTGATACCGGTGGCGCGGCAGATGCTGAAGTACGCGAAGAAGCACAAGGGTGTCTGGTTCGCGACGCGCAACCAGATCGCGGAGTGGACCATGAAGCACGAATCCAAGCGAGGGAAATGACGATGAGGAGAACCCTGTTGGCCGTTGCGCTGGCGCTGCCGCTGGCGGCGATGGCGCAGCAGCCGGTGAAGCTCAAGATGGCGACCTTCTCGCCCGACACCGAGCGCCTGTTCAACACGGTGAAGAAGCCGTGGGCGGCGGCGGTGAACAAGGCCTCCGGCGGCGCGATCGAGATCGAGCTCTTTCCCAACGGCGCGCTCGGCCGCGCGCCGCAGCAGCAGGCGCAGATGGTGAACGACGGGGTTACCGACATCGGCTTCATCGTGCCGCCGTTCACGCCCGGCCGCTTCCCGGACACGGAGGTGATCGAGCTGCCCGGCATGTTCGACGACCTCGCGCAGGCGACGCGCGTGTATACCAGCCTCGTGCGCAACGGCGTCATCAAGGACTACGGCGACTACTACCCGATCGCCATGTGGGGCACGCCGCCCTTCAGCCTGCACTCCAACTTCCCGATCAACTCGGTCAGGGACCTGAAGAACAAGCGCGTGCGCGGCTCGGGCGTGATCCAGATCGAGTCGCTGAAGTCCCTCGGTGCCGTGACCGTCGGCATGCCGCCGACGGAGGTGCCGGAGGCGCTGTCCCGGCGCACGATCGACGCCTCGACCTCGCAGCCGGCGGTGGTGTACGACTTCGGCCTCGACCGCGTCACGAGCCACCATTACTTCATCCGCCTGGGGGTCGTGCCGCTGGCGATCGTGATGAACCGCAAGGTGTTCGAGTCCCTGCC
>DASSPL010000397.1:0-3865 GCA_035699685.1 Burkholderiales bacterium
TCGCGCACCTGCGGCTTGGCGACGATGGCCGCCACCTCCTTGCTCAGCCGGTTGGCGATCTCCGGCGGCAGCTTGGCCGGCCCGTACATCGCCGCGAAGAACTCGACCGTGATGGGCGGCAGGCCCGCTTCGACGGTGGTCGGCACCTCGGGCAGGAGCGGCCAGCGAGAGGGCAGCGTGGTCGCGAGGACGCGCAGGCGGCCGTCGCGGATGTGGCTGAGGGTGCTGGTCGGCGTGGCGAAGACCGCGTGGATGGTGCCGCCGAGGATGTCGGCCACGGAGGGCGCCTCGCCCTTGTACGGCACCCGCAGCATGTCGACCTTCGCGGTCTTCACGATCTGCGCATACGCGATCTGGCTCGCGCCGCTGTAGGTGGCGAAGTTGAGCTTGCCGGGGTTGGCGCGAGCGTAGGCGATGAACTCGTCCATTGTCTTCGCCGGCAGCTGGGGCGTCGTCACCAGCAGGAAGGTGTAGCGGCCGACCAGGGTGATCGGCGTGAACGCGGTGAGCGGGTCGTAGGGCGGGTTCTTCGCGAGCAGCGGGACCTGCATCATCGGCGTGTTGGTGGCCACGAAAAGCGTGTGGCCGTCCGCGGGCGACTGCATCACGGCCGCCGCGGCGATCGCGCCATCGGCGCCGGTGCGGTTCTCCACGACTACCGGCTGGCCGAGCGACTGCGTAAGTTCCTGCGCCAGCGTGCGGGTCACGAGATCGGTCGAGCCGCCGGCGGGGAAATGGAGAATGAGGCGGATCGGCTTGGTGGGGTATTGGGCCAGGGCGGCGGAAGCCGCGAAAAGCAGGGCGAGGAAGAGGGTTGGGCGCATGGGCAGAAGTCTAGGGCCGGGTACGCACATTGCACCAGCCTGCGTCCATGGAACTCGGAAACCAGCGTCCTAGTGGCAATGTGCAGGACCGGCGCGGCATGGGAATGGCCGCCGGCGGCCTGGGCATCGGGGGCATCGTCGTCGCGGTGATCGCCTACTTCCTCGGCTTCGACCCCGGCAGCGCCATCCAGGTGGGCCAGCAGGTCTCGAACTCGACCCAGCAGCAGTCGCGCGAGGCGCCGCAAGGCGCGCCGGCCGACGAGCAGGGACAGTTCGTCGCGCGCGTGCTCGGCAGCACCGAGGACGTCTGGACGCGGATTTTCCGCCAGTCGGGCAGCCAGTACCGCGCGCCGACCCTGGTGCTCTACGAAGGCAGCGTGCGCTCGGCGTGCGGGACGGGGCAGGCCGCGATGGGGCCGTTCTACTGCCCGGGTGACGAGAAGCTGTACATCGACCTCTCGTTCTACCGCGACCTGCAGAAGCGCTTCGGCGCGCCGGGCGACTTCGCGCAGGCCTATGTCATCGCGCACGAGGTCGCGCACCACGTGCAGAAGCTCACCGGGCAGTTCGCCAAGCTGGAGGCGGCCAAGTCACGCGGCTCGCAGACCGAGTTCAACCGCGCCTCGGTGCGCATGGAGCTGCAGGCCGACTGCTACGCCGGCGTCTGGGGACACTACGCCGGGGCGATGAAGCAGCTTTCGCCCGGCGACCTCGAGGAGGCGCTCAACGCGGCGCAGGCGATCGGCGACGACCGCATGCAGAAGCAGGCCCAGGGCCGCGTCGTGCCGGACTCGTTCACGCACGGCTCGTCCGAGCAGCGCATGCGCTGGTTCAAGCGCGGCTTCGACTCGGGCAACCCGCAGAACTGCGACACCTTCGCCGCCGGCAGCCTCTAGTCGGCCTTCTGCTCCGGTGACGCTTCGCTGAGGGCGGTGCCGCCGGCCGCCGCCGAGGGATCCTGCTCACGCTGCACGCCGAGCGCCTTCAGCGTCTCGTCGTCCAGCCCGCCGCTCGCGTGGATCTGCTGCGAGATCTGGAACTGGGTAAGCGCGGCCTGCGTGTCGCCGGACAGGTCGCCGTCTATGCGGCCGGAGTAGAAGCCGAAATGGTGCAGCTTCTCCTGGACGAGCTTGACGGTCGTTTCGGCCGCGGTGTCCTGGGCGAGCGCGCTGAATGACAGGGCGCACGCCGCGATCGCGGTGCTGATGAGTCGGAAGTTCATGCTGCCTCCGTGGTGATCCCCGAAGCGCTGCAAAACCCGTACCCAGAATTGGGGTCAGATCATCCGGAAATGTTCATCTGACCCCATTTTCTGGGACGGCATCGCCCCAGGGCGACAGGGTTTCGGTGCAGCCCATGTTGTGGTCGCCCGAGCGCAGCACGCCGGCCGGCACGGCGAAGTGGTAAGGGAAGGGCAGGCGCCGCGCCAGGTTCACCGTGAACTGCGCTTCCAGCGCCGCCAGCTCGTCCTTGTCGAGCGTCCAGTCGGCGATCACGCGCTCGCCGCCGCTCATGTCGATGCGCGGACGATGGAATGCGTCCTCGAGCGAGGCGCCGTGGTCGATGAGGAACGAGGCGAGCTGCAGGACGGTGCCGACGATCTTGCGGCCGCCCGAGGCGCCGAGGGCGAAGCGGTCGCCCTTCGGCGTCTGGCCTACCGCTGGGCAGTAGTTGCCGAGGCAGCGCCTGCCGGGGCCGAGCGAGTTCGGCTTGCCCTGCTCGGGGTCGAACCACATCAGGCCGTTGTTGAGCGGGATGCCGGTCGAAGGCGAGACGCAGCGCGAGCCGAACATCGACAGCAGTGTCTGCGTCACCGCGCAAAGGTTGCCGTGGCGGTCGACGACGCTGAAGTGCGTGGTGCAGCTGTCCTTGTCGCCGGCTTCGCTCAGGCGCGCGCGCCACACCTGGTCCAATGCCCGGGCGTAGTCCACGTAGCGGGGCCGCTCGGGCAGCTTCTGCAGGGATGCCACGAGGGCGGGACCGCCGGTCATGCCGGGCGCCGCGAAGACGCGACCACCGTGATAAGCGAGGTCGAGCGCCTCGGCGAAGTGCGCCTTGTAGGACTGCAGATCGGCGAGCGAGAGGCTGCCGCCTTTCTCGCGGATGTCGCGCGCGAGGGCGGCGCCGACATCGCCGCCGTAGAGCGCCTTGGCTCCATCCTTTGCGATCGCCTCCAGGGTTGCGGCCAGGCGGCGCTGATCCAGGCGTTTCTCCGAGTACGCGGTCCAGCCGGCGAGCGGCGGCCACTTGCCGTCCTCGAGGAAGAGCGCGGCGGCGTCCCTGTCCATGGACAGCGCGCGTGCGGAGGAGGCGATCTGCAGGCCGGCGAACCAGTCGAGCAGCATGCCTTCACGGGCCAGGTCGACCGCCGGCTTGAGGATTTCATTCCATTTGAGTTTTCCGAAGCGCTCGTGCGCCAGCGCCATGCCGGCGACCACGCCTGGCACGGCCACCGCCGTGGCGCCCTGCATGTTGCGGTCGTCTTTGACGCGCGGCCACGGAAAGAGGTCCGGCGCCACGCCCGGCACGATCGGGTACTGCGCGGGATCGAGCGCGGCGGGCGAGCGCATGCCGTAGTCGACGACATAGGCTTTCTGCTCTTTCGCGCGCCACAGCACCATCGCGCCGCCGGCGGCGACGCCGCTCATCCACGGTTCGACCACGCCGATGGCGAAGGAGGCCGCTACCGCCGCATCGACCGCGTCGCCGCCCGCCTCGAGGATCGCGGCGCCGGCCTGCGCGGCCTTCTTGTGCTGCGCGGCGACGACGCCGCCCCGGGTGGCTGCTACCCGCTTACGGACGAGCTGCGATTCGGAGAAGTTGTCGTTCAGTTCAGGCGGCAATTGGCTCTTGCGTACCGGGCGATGTCCGCATGGGTGGCGAACCACACGCGGTCATGCCCGCGCATGTAGTCGATCAGCTGCTCGAGGATCCAGATGCGCGAGCGGTAGCCGATGATGTGCGGGTGCATGGTGAGCTGGAACACGCCGCCCTCGCGGTAGGCGGCGTCGAACTCGCGCTTGAAGATGTCGTACACGTCG
>DASSPL010000398.1:0-2430 GCA_035699685.1 Burkholderiales bacterium
CATCAGATTCTCCTTTGTTGAAGTGAGGCCGTAGTTACTTGTTGAGCAAATTCTTTGGGAAACCTCGAGGGCGTCTATCGGCCCGGATTCTTGAAACTTCTCCCGAATTCTTTTGAGAAGCCACTCGCATGATGCCAAAGCGCCGACGATCGCTCAAGGGGTTTTTCGCCAATCGCGCAACAAATGAAGGCTCTTGTTGCGGGCGCGCCACAGGTCATCGGAACCCGAAAAACACTCTCGCAAGCTCTTTTCCGGGGTCTTCGGCGGCCATGAAGGCACCGCCCACTAAGTAGGCGCTCACTTTTGCCGCCTGGAGCCGGCTCACGTCCTCCGGGCTGGTGATGCCGCTTTCGGTCACCAGGATGCGCTCCTGCGGGACTTCGTCGACCAGGTCCAGCGTCGTTTCCAGCCGCGTCTGGAACGTGCGCAGGTCGCGGTTGTTGATGCCGACCAGGGCCGTCGTGAGATCGAGCGCGCGGGCCAGTTGCTCGCGGTCGTGGCTTTCGACGAGGACATCCATTCCCAGCGCGTGTGCGGTGCGCTCGAAGCGCGCGAGCTCCGCGTCCGGCACGGCATCGACGATGAGCAGGATGCAGTCGGCGCCCCACGAGCGCGCCTCGTGCACCTGGTACTCGTCGATGATGAAATCCTTGCGCAGGACCGGCAGGGAGCATGCGGCGCGCGCGGTGCGCAGGTCGTCGGGCGAGCCGCCGAAGAACTCGCGATCGGTCAGCACCGACAGGCACGCCGCGCCGTGGGCCTCGTAGGAGGCGGCGATGCGCGCGGGATCGAAATCCGCTCGGATCAGCCCCTGGCTCGGGCTGGCGCGCTTGATCTCGGCGATGACCGCGGGCTTGCCGGCCGCGATCCTGGCCCGCATCGCCTTCTCGAACCCGCGCGGCGGCGAGGCTCCGGCGGCACGCCGCTGGATCTCCTCGATCGGCGTATGCAGGCGCGCGTATTGCACCTCCTGGCGCTTGGCGGCCAGGATGCGGTCGAGCACGTGCGCCATCAGTCCGCCTTGGCGAAGGCGCGCGTGAAGCTCACCAGCTGGTCGAGCTTGGCACGCGCCATGCCGCTCGCGATCGCATCGCGCGCGAGCGCCACGCCGTCCCAGAGGCTGCCCGCCACGCCCGATACGTAGAGCGCCGCGGCGGCGTTGAGGATCACGATGTCGCGCGAAGGGCCGGGCTCGTTGGCGAGCACCGATTCCATGCGCGCCTTCGACTCGGCCGCGTCCTTCACCTGGATCGACTCGAGGGGCGCCGCGTCGAGGCCGAACTGCTTCGGCTCGATGGTGTACTCGGTGATGAAGTCGTGCTTGAGCTCGGCGACATAGGTGGGCCCGGTGATGGTGATCTCGTCCAGGCCGTCGTGCCCGTGCACCGTGATCACGTGGCGGCTGCCCAGCATCTTGAGCACGCGCGCCTGGATGCCGACCAAGTCGGGATGGAACACGCCCATCACCTGGTTGGGGGCCCCCGCGGGATTGGTCAGGGGCCCGAGGATGTTCAGGATGGTGCGCATGCCCAGCTCCTTGCGCACCGGGGCCGCGTGCTTCATCGCGGGGTGGTGGTTGGGCGCGAACATGAAGCCCAGCCCCACCTCGCGCAGCGCCACCGCCACCTGGTCGGGCGAGAGCGCCATGTTGACGCCGAACGACTCGAGCACGTCCGCGCTGCCGGATTTCGACGACACCGAGCGGCCGCCGTGCTTGGCGACGCGCGCACCGGCCGCCGCGGCGACGAATGCCGCGGTGGTGGAGATGTTGAACGTGTGGGCCTTGTCCCCGCCGGTGCCGCAGGTGTCGACCAGGTGCTCCAGGTCCGAGGCATCGACCTTGGTCGAGAACTCGCGCATCACCGAGGCCGCGGCGGCGATCTCGGAGACCGACTCGGTCTTGACGTGCAGGCCCATGAGGATGGCCGCGAGCTGCACCGGCGGCACGCGGCCCTCCATGACCTGGCGCATCAGGTCGACCATCTCGTCGTAGAAGATCTCGCGCTTGTCGCAGAGCCGGTTGATGGCTTCCAGGGGCGTGAACATGGCTGGTCTTTCTACCGCTTCTCGGTGAGGAAATTGCGCAGCAGCGCGTGCCCGTGCTCGGTGAGGATCGACTCGGGGTGGAACTGCACCCCTTCGACCGGCAGCGATCGGTGACGCACGCCCATGATCTCGCCGTCGTCGGTCCATGCCGTGATCTCGAGCTCCGCCGGGCAGGTGGCGCGCTCGATGGCGAGGGAATGGTAGCGCGTCGCGTTGTACGGGCTCGGCAACCCGGCGAAGACGCCCTTGCCGCCGTGGTGGATCGCCGAGACCTTGCCGTGCATGAGCGTCTTGGCGTGCACGATGCGCCCGCCGAAGGCCTGGCCGATCGCCTGGTGGCCGAGGCACACGCCGAGGATCGGCACGCGCCCGGCCATGCGCTTG
>DASSPL010000399.1:0-3716 GCA_035699685.1 Burkholderiales bacterium
GAGCTCGCGCAGCATCGACTTCCTGAACTCCTCGAACAGCCCGGCGATGCCGAAACGCCGGCCGAACTCGGTATGCTCGTCGATGAAGCTCGCCATCTCGCCCAGCGCCTCGAGGTCGTCGAGCACCTGCTCGCGGATGCCGGGGCGCTGCACCTTGAGCGCCACCGCGCGCCCGCCGCGCAGCACGGCGTAGTGCACCTGCGCGATCGAGGCCGCGGCCACCGGCCGCGGCTCGATTGTGAGGAACGCCTTGGAAAGCCGCACGCCGAGCTCGTCGGACAGGATCTTCTCGACCTCGTCGAAGCCGAACGGCTCGACATGGTCCTGCAGCCGGGCGAGCGCATCCGCGTAGGCCGGGGGGATGATGTCGGGACGCGTCGACAGGAGCTGCGCCAGCTTGATGTACGTCGGCCCGAGCTTCTCGACGTCGCGCGCCAGCTCCCTGGCTTCCGGGATGCTGGCCTCGTCCTCGTCCGGCTCCTGCGGCATCAGCTCGGAAAGGCCGGCGCGGGCGACGAGATCGCGCCGCCCGTACTTGAAGAGCAGGCGCGCGAAATCCTTGTAGCGCTTGAGATGCTCGGGACGCAGGGAGAGGTTCACGCCCCCCGCTACAGCAAATTACGAGCCCGAGTGCTTGTCGAGCCTTGACTCCAGGTGGCGCCGGACGTCCGGCCACTCCGAAAGGAGGATGCTGTACATCACCGTGTCGCGCACGGTGCCGTCGCGCCGCGGCCAGTGGTGGCGGATGACGCCGTCCTTCTTCGCGCCGAGCGCCTCGATCGCGCGCTGGGACGTGAAATTGAAGTTGTCGGTGCGCAGCCCGACCACCTTGCAGGCGAGGTCGTCGAACGCGTGGCGCAGCAGAAGCAGCTTGCACGCGGTGTTGACGTGGCTCTTCTGCCAGCGCCTGGCGTACCAGGTGTAGCCGATCTCGACGCGGCTCGCGGGCTTGATGATGTCGTGGTAGCGCGTGCTGCCGGCGATCGCGCCGCTCGCCAGTTCGCGCACCACCCACGGCAGCATGTGCCCGGCCTCCAGGCCGGCGAGCGCAGTGGAGATGTACGCCTTGGTCTCGCCCGGCGCGGGCACCGACGTGAACCAGAGCTTCCACAGCTCGCCGTCGGCCGCGGCCTTTTCCAGGTCTTTCTCATGCGACGCCGCGAGCGGCTCGAGCCGCACGCCGTGGCCTTCGAGCGTGGTGGGACGCGGGTCCTTCATCGCGCCGAGTCTACAATGCTCCGGCAATGGACAAGGAAAAGACCAAGCAGGCGATCGACAAGGTATTCCGCGACATGGCGGGCGCGATGACCGCCGGCATGGCGTACGTGGGCACTAAGACGGGTCTCTTTCGCGCGATGGCCGGCAAAGGCGCGATGAGCGTGCAGCAGGTCGTGGAAGCCTCGCATCTGCAGCCGCGCTACGTGGAGGAATGGCTGAAAGGCATGGCCTCCGCCGGCTACCTGGAGTATTCCAACAATAAGTTCTCCCTCCCGGACGAGATGGCCTATTTCGTCGCCTCCGACGGGACCGACCACTTCGTCGGCGGCATGTGGGCGATGGTGCCGCCACTGATGACCGTGGCGCCGAAGGTCGCCGAAGCATTCAAGGAAGGCGGCGGCGTGCCGTTCGAGGCCTTCGGTCCGGAATGCGTCGAGGCGCTCGACCTCATCAACCGCGGCCAGTACGAGGAGCGCTTCGCGAGCTACTGGCTGAAGTCGCTCCCCGAGGTCACCGCAAAGCTCGCCGCCGGCGGCCGCATGCTCGACTTCGGCTGCGGCTCCGGTCGCGTGGCCGTCGCCATCAAGAAGGCCTTTCCCGCCGCCGAGGTCGCCGGCTACGACGTCGATCGGCAGTCCATCGCCCGCGCAAAGGCCGCAGCGGATGTGCCCATCGCGTTCGGCACGGAGATGCCGGCCGGCCAGTTCGACCTCGTCACCATCTGCGACTGCATCCACGACCTGGCGGCGCCGGTCGAGACGCTCAGGCAGGTGCATCGCCTGGTGAAACCCGGCGGCACGCTCTTCATCGTCGAGCCGAAGGCCGGCGACCGCCTGGAGGACAATCGCAACCCGGTCGGCACCATGTTCTACGGCTTCAGCGTCTTCCACTGCATGACACAGTCGCTCGCGCGCGGCGGGCCGGGGCTCGGCACCTGCATGGGACCGGGGCAGACTGAGAAACTGGCGCGCGAAGCCGGCTTCCGGCAGTTCAGAATGCTGGACATCAAGAGCATGACCAACCTCTTCTACGCGGCAAACCCATGAACGAGCTCGCTCCCAGCGGAAAACTGCGCATCGGCCTCAACTACTCCAACTTCCTCCTGATCCTCGGCGACGACGCCAAGGGGGATCCGCGCGGCATCGCGCCCGACCTCGGCCGCGAGCTCGCGCGCCGCGCCGGGCTGCCGTTCGAGTTCGTCAAGTTCGACGCCGCCGGCAAGCTGTTCGACGCGGTCAAGGCGGGCCAGTGCGACGTCGGCTTCCTAGGCAACGAGCCGCAGCGCGCCAACGAGGTCGACTTCAGCGCGCCCTACCTGGAGATCCCCGTGACGTTCCTGGTGCCCGCTGGCTCGCCGATCAAGACCATCGCCGACATCGACCGCGAGGGCGTGCGCGTCGCCGTGTCGGAGCGCAGCGCCTACGACCTGTTCCTCACCCGCAACTTCAAGAAGGCCCAGTTGGTGCGCGCCCCGGGCATCCCCGCCTCCTACGATCTGTTCATGGCGCAGAAGCTCGAGGCCTTGGGCGGCCTCAAGCCCAAGCTGGTCGAGGAGCAGGCGCGCACCCCGGGCTCGCGCGTGCTGGAGGGCCAGATCACCGGCGTGCAGCAGTCGATCGGCGCGCCGAAAGGCCGCGCGGCGGCGTCGAAATACCTGCGCGAGTTCACCGACGACGTGAAGAAGAGCGGCCTCGTGGCGAAGATCATCGAGAAGCACGGCGTGCGCGGCGTCACGGTGGCGAAATAGATGGCGCCCCTGCGCGTCTACTGGCGGCCGGGCTGCTCGAGCTGCGTGAAGGTGAAGGAGTTCCTGTCCGGCCTGGGCGTCGACTACGAATCGATCAACGTTTCCGCGCGGCCCGAGGCGATGGACGAGCTGCGCGAGATGGGCGTGCGCACGGTGCCGGTCGTGGCGCGCGGCAGGGACTACGTCTTCGCGCAGGAGCTGGCGGACGTCTCGCAGTTCATCGGCCGCAAGGTCGACTTCGAGCGCCTGGCGCCCGAGGCGCTGATGCGGAAGTGGCGCACGGTGCTCGCGGCGGCGCAGCGCCATGCGCTGCAGATTCCCCCGGATCGGCTGGGCGAGCGCGCCACCGAGGGCCGCGACCGCAGCATCCGCGATCTCGCCTACCACGTGTACCAGGTGCCCGACGCCTTCCTCCAGGCCATCGAGGGCGGCGTGCAGGACCTGACTGCGGTCTACAACGCCCCTCCTCCGGCCGGCGTGAAGACCCCGGCCGACATCCGCGACTACGGCCGGAAGGTGAGCGAACGGCTGGAACGCTGGTGGCAGCGCGACGGCCACGCCGTAAGCAGGTCTTCATTGGAAACGTACTACGGCGTGCAGCCGCTGCACTATGTCATGGAGCGCAGCGTCTGGCACTCGGCGCAGCACGCGCGCCAGATCGCCGCGGTGCTCGAGCGCCTCGGCATCGAGCCCGAGGGGCCGCTGACCCAACAGGACTACGCCGGCCTGCCGATGCCCAAAGGCCTCTGGG
>DASSPL010000400.1:0-2541 GCA_035699685.1 Burkholderiales bacterium
GATCGGCACGCCGGTCTTGGCGTATTCCTCGCGGTACTTCGGGTTGTCGAACACCTGGCGCGCGGTGCTCTCCAGGACCTTGTAGCGGTCGGGATACTTCTCGATCACCTCGGTATGCACCGCCCACGAGCGCGACGAATAGAGCGCCGGGATCCGGGTGCCCATCACCTTGTTGACCGCGGGCGCATTGTCGCTGTACGCGGCCATCTTGTGCTGGTCGTTGAAGATGCCGATGACCTTGAGCTTGTCCTTGGCCGCCGCGACGCCGGCGATCGGCAGCGCGCCGCAGTCGGCCTCGCCGTTCATCACGTTGACCATCGTCGGGTTGCCGCCGCCGTAGGGAATCAGGTTGAACTTGGCGCCCGTGGCGGCGCCGAGGGCGAGGACACCGATCGATGCCGGATGCGGCAGGCGGCTGACGGCGACGTTCACCGTGCGCTTCTTCGCTTCCGCCACCAGGTCCTCGAGCTTCTGGATCTTGCTCTCGCGCCGCACGAAGATGATCGAGTCGTCGACGTCGAGGCGGCAGAAGTACTGGTAGTCCTCGGGGAAGCGGTAGTTCGGCTTCTGCAGCGCGTACATGATCATCTCGGGACCCATGTTGCCGAACAGCAGGTTGTGCCCGTCGCGCTCGCGCTTGTGGATGAAGAGCTCGTAGCCGACCTGCCCCGCCGCGCCGGCGAAGAACCCGTACTCGAACTTGGTCTTGAGGAGCGGCCCCCAGAAATCGTCGAACACCCGCGCGAGGCGATCCGCGCCGCCGCCCTGGCCGGTGGGGATGACCACGCGCATGTTCTTAGACGGGAACGCCTGGCCCCATACCTGCGGCGCCTGGCCCAGCGCGAGCGCGGCGCCTGCCCCGGCCATCAGCCGCCGGCGGGATTTCGAATGGTGCATAAAGTCCTCCTCCGTTCTTGTCGAACCGATTATGGCGAAAAACCCTAGCGGGGGCGGTCCCCGCGGATCGTGACGCGCCGCATCCAGCGGTTCTCGTCCGGGTTGAAGTCGCGCCGCGCGTGCAGCGTGCAGCGGTTGTCCCAGAGCAGCAGGTCGCCGACGCGCCAGCGATGCTCGTAGATGAATTCCGGCCGCTCGAGCGTATCGAACATGAGCGACAGGAGCCGCCCGCTCTCCTCGCGCGGCAGCCCCTCGATGCTGTGCGTCATCAGGCGGTTCACGTACAGCGCCTTGCGCCCGGTCGCGGGATGCGTGCGCGCCACGGGGTGCGCGAACGACATGCCCTTCTCCGGCTCGACCATGTTCCTGCGGTCGAGCACGCCGCCGCCGTAGTCGTAGACCTGGATCGCCCTTCGCCCATTGACAACTTCCTTGATGGAAGCCGGCAGCGCCTCGTACGCCTTGTAGGCGTTGGCAAAGAGCGTATTGCCGCCCTCCGTCGGGATCTCGATCGAATACAGCATGGTCCCCATGGCCGGCCGCTCGGTGTAGCACTGGTCGCTGTGGAACTGCATCTCGCCGAGCGGCAGCGCGCCGACGATCTTGCCGTCCTTCTTGCGGTTGCCGATGTACATCACCGCCTTGTTGGTGGCCGAGTGGTGGTCGGTGTGGATCGGCGAGAGCTCGCCGAAGCGCCGCGCGAAGGCGACCTGCTCCTCCTCGCCCAGCGCCTGGCCGCGCAGCAGGATGACGAGGTGCCGGTGCCAGGCGTCGAGGATGGCCTCGAAGTCGGCATCGGCGAGCGGCTGCGAAAGGTCAACGCCGCGGATTTCGGCGCCCAGCGCCGGCGACAAGGGAACGAGTTCGATCATGCGGACTTGCGCAAAGAATAGATGATGAGGGCCGCCGATGCGACCAGCAAGCCGAGCGAAACCGGGTCCTGCAGGAAGATCAGGTGGTCGCCGCCCGAGATCTGCAGCGCCCGCCGGTAATTCGATTCGACCATGAAGCCGAGCACCGCGCCGAGCACCAGCGGCAGCTGCGGCACGCCGAAATAGCGCAGCGCGTAGCCCAGCACGCCGATGCCGAGCGCGATGCCGACGTCGAACAGGCTCTGCTCGATGGCGTACACGCCGGTCACCACCAGGGCGAGGATGAAGGCCATCAGGTAGTGCTTCGGCCGGCTGACGAGCCAGATGCACGGCGTGAGGATCATCAGGCCGAGGATCACCATCGCGAGGTTGGCGACCAGCAGGCCGCCGTAGAGGCCATAGACCACATCGGGGTTCTTCACGAAGAGCATCGGGCCCGGCGTCATGCCGTGGAGCAGCAGTCCGCCCATCAGCACCGCCGCCGAATTCGATCCCGGGATGCCGAGGCCGAGCAGCGGCACCAGCGCCGTGCCGGTCACCACGTTGTTGGCGCACTCGGGCGCGGCAACGCCTTCGGGCGAGCCCTTGCCGAATTCCTCCGGCTTCTTCGACCAGCGCCTCGCCTCGTTGTAGGCGAGGAACGCCGCCACGCTGCCGGCGGCGCCCGGCGTCGCGCCCTCGAAGGCGCCGATCACGGCGCCGATCGCCTGCGGCCGCGCGATGCGCTTCCACATCAGCCAGTCCGGCAGCTTGAGCCGCGCGGCGCGCCCGC
>DASSPL010000401.1:0-6866 GCA_035699685.1 Burkholderiales bacterium
CTGGTCGACGTCGACGCGCACCAGCTTCACCGTCATGCGATCCGCGAGGCGGAAGCGCTTCTTGCTGCGCTCGCCGAACAGCTGGTGGCGCGCGCCGTCGTACTGGAAGTAGTCGCGGCCGAGCTCCGAGATGTGCACCAGCCCGTCGACGAAGTAGTCGTCGAGCGTGACGAACAGGCCGAAGGGCACCACCCCGGTGATCGTGCCGGAGAAGGTGCCGCCGACGTGGTCGCGCATGTAGTAGCACTTCAGCCAGCTCTCGACGTCGCGGCTCGCGTCGTCGGCGCGCCGCTCGGTCTCCGAGCAGTGCCGGCCGAGGTCCTCCCAGTCGAGCTCGGTGCCGTATTTCCGGTTGCTCAGGACGGCCTTGATGGCGCGGTGCACCAGCAGGTCGGGGTAGCGGCGGATCGGCGAGGTGAAGTGCACGTAGGCCTCGAAGGCGAGGCCGAAGTGGCCGACGTTGTCCGGCGTATAGATCGCCTGCTTGAGCGAGCGCAGCAGCACCGTCTGCAGCAGGTTGAAATCCGGCCGGCCCTTGATCCGCTCGAGCAGCGTCGCGTAGTCCTTCGGCTTGGGGATGTCGCCGCCGGGCAGCGTCAGGCCGATTTCGGCGAGGAAGGCGCGCAGGGCAGCGACTTTCTCTTCCGACGGCACGTCGTGCACGCGGTAGAGCACCGGCTGCTTTCGCTCCGCGAGGAAGTTGCCGGCGCACACATTCGCCGCCAGCATGCATTCCTCGATGATGCGATGGGCGTCGTTGCGCGTCTCGGGCACGATCTTCTCGATCTTGCTCTTGGCGTCGAACACCATCCGGGTCTCGACGGTCTCGAAGTCGATGGCGCCGCGCTTCTCGCGGCTCTTGTACAGGACCTTGAACAGCTCGTAGAGGCGCGCGATGTTGTCCGGCGGCCGGCCGCCCTGGATGTCGGCCCACACCTTGGTGTAGGTCAACCGGGCATGCGAGCGGAACACCGCCGGGTAGAACTCGTACTGGCCGAGCTCGCCGTTGCCGGAGATGGCGACTTCGCACACCATCGCCAGGCGCTCGACGTTCGGGTTCAGCGAGCAGATGCCGTTCGAGAGCTTCTCCGGCAGCATCGGGATCACGCGGCGCGGGAAATAGACCGACGTGCCGCGCTCGCGCGCGTCCGCGTCGAGCGCGTCGCCGTGGCGCACGTAGTGGCTGACGTCGGCGATCGCCACCCACAGCCTGAAGTTCTTCCCCTGGCGTTCGCAGTAGACGGCGTCGTCGAAGTCCTTGGCCGTCTCGCCGTCGATGGTGACGAACTCGAGCCGGCGCAGGTCGCGGCGGCCCTTCAGGTCGTCTTCCCTCACCTCGTCCGGGATGGCGCGCGCGAGCGCCAGGGCGGCCTTGGAGAAGCGGTGCGGCAGGTCGAACTTGCGCAGCGCGATCTCGATCTCCATGCCCGGATCGGCGTGGTGGCCGAGCACCTCGGCGACGCGCCCGATCGGCTGGGCGTGCGGCGCGGGCGGCTCGACCAGGTCGACCGTGACGATCTCGCCGGCCTTGCCCCTGCCGGCCTCGCCCGGCGGCACGAGGATGTCGTGCGCGATGCGACGGTCCTCGGGCACCAGCACCAGCACGCCGCGCTCGTCGTGCAGGCGCCCGACGATGCGCCGCTTCGAGCGCTCGAGCACGTCGACGATCGTGCCGAGCGGCCGGCCGCGGTGGTCCTGGCCGTCGACGCGCACCGCGGCGCGGTCGCCGTGCATGAGCTTCCTCATCTCGTGCGGCGGCAGGAAGATGTTCGCGCCCCCTTCGTCGGGCACGAGGAAGCCGTGGCCGTCGGGATGGCCGTCGACGCGACCGGCGACGAGCGACAGGCGCCGCGCGACGAGCACCGCGCCGGCGCGGTTCTGCACCACCGCGCCCGAGCGCTCGAGCGCGGCGAGGCCGGCATTGAACGCGCGGCGCTCCCGCGCGCGGATCTCGAGCCGCTCGCCCAGCTCGCGCGGCGTGAGGGGCTCGCCCGCGCGCTCCAGCTCGCGCAGGATCTCGCGGCCGTAGTCGTCCGCCGGTGCCGTGTCTTGACGCTCGGCTCTCGCCTTGCGGCGGAGCGCCGTCCTGCTGGGTTTTCTCTTAGGCAAGTATTTTTTCAGCTAAAATCCGCCTCCCTGCCGAGGTGGCGGAATTGGTAGACGCACTAGGTTCAGGTCCTAGCGGTGGCAACACTGTGGGGGTTCGAGTCCCTTCCTCGGCACCAACATACAGCGCCCCAGAAGTTTAACCCCGTAGAGGTATCAGCGCGGGTAGAGCGTGCCGAAGGCCGGGCGCGCCGCCGCTCGCGAGAGCGCCGACGCGCCGACGCGGCGCGCCCGCTCCAGGCTGTAGAGCCGGCTCTGCAGCAGCTCGAGCGCCGCGCGGATCTGCTGGCGCAGAAAGTCGATGCGCCCGCCCTGCGACAGCAGCTCGGCGCAATACTCCGTCAGCAGGTGGATCTTCTGCTGGCAATACGGGTCGTCGATCGCCTCGGCCATGCCGCGGCACAGATCGACCACGCGCCGCAGGGCGCGCAGGTCGGGGCCGGGACCCGCGTGCGCATCGACGATGCGGCGCAGGGCGGCCTCTCCGTCGCGTACGCGCTCGATGTCCGGATATCCCATGGCGAGGCCATTTTGCGGGTTAACTGCTGTTTGGGATGTCGCTCGCGCACGGAACGCGTTGTCGCGCGCCGACTACAGCGGCGCCTCGCACGCCATGCGGACTATCAGGGCGGCGACGGCCGCCGAAGGGGGGGTGATAAAACTTTGGCCCATGACCCCGCGCACCCTCGCCGCCGCCCTCCTCGTAGGCCTGCTCGCGGGTTGCAGCGCGCTGCTGCCGAATTCCAAGGAAATCAGCGCCAGTCCGTGGGCCACCTATCAGGACGCGCAGGACACCTTCGACAAGATCGTCCCGGGGCACACCACCGTGGCGGACCTGCGCTCGATGGCCCTCGATCCGAGCCAGAACGCGAACATCGCGATCCTCAATTACGCCGACGTGATGCGCAAGTTCATGCTCAACCAGTCGTTCTCGATCAACGACCTCGACCAGGGCGTGCGCGAGTGCGTCATGGCCAAGGTCGCCTGCCGCGGCCTGGAGGTCGTCCAGAGCAACGTGCAGAAGCAGAGGAACGGCAATGTCATGCTCGACCTGCTGGGCTTCTACCGCGAGACCCACACCACCGGCTGGCGCTTCAACGGCCTCATCCTGATCAAGGAGAACGTGGTGGTCTACAAGCTCACCGGCGGACAGCCGGTGATCCAGGGCACCGAGGAGAGCAAGAACCCGCTCGGCCCGGTGCAGGCCATCGGCAGCCGGATGACCGGGGTGACGTTCTAAGGGTCGAAATAAATGGGGACAGACCCCATTTACCGTAGCTGCGCGAAGCTGTAATTGGGGTCTGTCCCCATTTATTTCCCTCCACTCCACCCCCCGCCCAGCGCCTTCATCAGATCCACGCTGAACGCAAGCCGCGCCTGGCGGTTGCGCACGAACGCGAGCTCGGCGTCGTTCGCCGTGCGCTGCGCGTCGAGCACTTCAAGGTACGGCGAGTAGCCCGACTCGTAGCGCACCGTCGAGAGCTCTAGCGCGCTGCGCGCGGCCTTCAGGCGCGTCTCCAGGTCGGCTTCGGCCTCCGTGGTCTCGCGCACGTTGACCAGCGCGTCGGCCACCTCGCGAAAGCCGCTCTCGACCGCGCGCTGGTAGTTCGCCACCGCCTGCTCGCGGCGCGCCGTCGCCTGGTCGACGCGCGCCTCGCGCCGCCCTGCGTCGAAGATCGGCGCGGCGAGCGCGGCGCCGAGCGTCCAGATGTGCGCGCCGCTGGTGAGGAGGTTGCCGAGCTCCGCGCTCTGCACCCCGGCGCTGGCGGTGAGGGACAGCGTGGGGAACATCGCCGCGCGCGCCACGCCGATCTGGGCGTTGGCGGCGACCAGGCTTTCCTCGGCCGCCCGGATGTCGGGCCGGCGCTCGAGCAGCGCCGAAGGCAGCCCGGCCGGCGGCACCGGCGGCATCGGCAGGGCGAACAGGTTGCCGGCGCCGAGCTTGATATCGAGCCTTCCGGTCAGCTGGCCGAGCTGGCGCTCGATGAGCGCGCGGCTGCGCTCGGCCTCGCGGCGCTGCACCAGCGCATCGGCCAGCGCCGCCTGCGCCTGGTGCACGTCGAGCTCCGACGAAAGTCCGGCGTCGAGCCGCGCGCGCGCGATGGCGAACGAGTCGCGCCGCGCCCGGATCGAGCTGTCGAGCACCGCGATCTGCGCCTCGAGCGAGCGCAGCGCGAAATAGGCCTGCGCGGTGCTGCCGGCGAGCGTCAGCGCCACGACGTCTTTCGTGTACCTGGAATTCAACAGACCCGCCTGCGCCGCCTCGTTGGCGCGGTCGACGCGGCCCCAGAAATCGAGCTCGTAGCTGGTCGAGGCGAGGATCTGGTGCTGCGGGCGCACCAGCGGCGCGGTCCCGGGCGGCGGCGGCAGCGACTGGGTGCTGACGCGCGTGCGGCTCGCGGTGTAGCCGAGGTTGACGTCCGGCCAGAACGCGGCGCGCGCCTCGCGGAACACGGCCTCCGCCTCCTGCACCCGCGCTACCGCCAGGCGCAGGTCGGCATTCGATTTCTGCGCCGAAGCGACGAGCTCGTCGAGCGTCCTGTCCGCATATAGCGTCCACCACTGCGGCAGGACATTGGACGGCTCGGCAGAGCCCGCCGGGTACTGCGCCGGCAGCTCGATCGCCGGGCGCTTGTAGTCCGGGCCCACCGTGGTGCACGCGCCCACCACCAGCAAAAGGACGACCGGTCTCACTTGGCGACCAGTTCGCTCGACGGAGCGGGTGCGCGCTCCTTGCGGCGCCGCGCGGCGAAGACGAAGAACAGCGGAATGAAGAGCGTGGCGATGAACGTCGCGGCGAGCATGCCGCCGACCACGCCGGTGCCCATCGAGCGGCGGGCGGCGGCGCCGGCGCCGGTCGAGAGCATGAGCGGCAGCACGCCGAGCACGAACGCGAGCGAGGTCATGATGATCGGCCTGAACCGCAGCCGCGCGGCGTTCAGGGCGGCCTCGGTGGCGGACTTGCCCTCGAGGAAGCCCTGCTGCGCGAACTCGACGATCAGGATGGCGTTCTTCGCCGCCAGGCCGATGAGCACCACCAGCCCGATCTGGAAGTAGATGTCGTTCTCCAGGCCGCGCATCGCGACGAAGGCGAGCGCGCCCAGCACGGCGAACGGCACGGCGAACACCACCGCGAACGGCAGCAGCCACCGCTCGTAGAGCGCGGCGAGGATCAGGAACACCATGACGATGGCGAGCGCGAAGGCGATGGCCGACTGGCGGCCGGTGCGCTTTTCCTGGAACGCCTGCCCCGACCAGGCGATCTGGTAGCCCTCGGGCAGCGCCTTGGCCGCCACGTCCTCGACGGCGCGGATCGCCTCACCCGACGACACGCCCGGCCGGCCGCTGCCGAGCACGCGCGCCGCGACGAAGCCGTTGAAGCGCTCGAGCCGCTCCGGGCCGACGACGTTCGAGGTCTGGATCAGCGACTTGAGCGGGATCATCTCGCGCGTGGTCGCGGAGCGCACGTAGACCGCGCCGAGGTCGTCGGGCTGCGCCCGGTAGGGCGCGTCGGCCTGCATCTGCACGCGGTAGGTGCGGCCGAACTTGTTGAAGTCGTTGACGTACAGCGCGGCCATGGTGCTGGTCAGCGCCTCGAACACGTCCTGCACCGGCACGCCGAGCGCGAGCGCCTTCTCGCGGTCGACCTCGACCCGGAGCTGCGGCACCGTCGGGCGGAAGAAGGAGTTGATGCCGGTGAGCTGAGGATGCTCGCGCAGCGCCTGCAGGAAGCCCTGCGTCACCTTGAAGAGCTGCGCCGCATCGGGGTTGGTGCGCGCCTGCAGGTAGAGCTCGAAGCCGCCGGCGGTGCCGAGGCCGCGGATCGCCGCCGGGCTGAAGGAGATCACCATGCCCTCGCGCAGGGCGGCGCCCTTCTGGCCGAGCTCGGCGGCGATCGCCTGCGCGGGGCGGTCCTTGCGCTCGCCCCAGTCCTTGAGCGGGATGAACATGGTGGCGGCGTTGGTGGTGTTGCCGCCGCCGAGCAGGTCGAAGCCGGTGATGGCGAAGACGCGCTCGACGCCGGGCAGCTGCTGCGCCATGTCGGACAGCGCGCCGGCGGTCTTGCGCGTGCGCTCGAGCGTGGCGCCGTCGGGCAGCTGCACGTTGCCGAAGATGTAGCCCTGGTCCTCCGACGGCACGAAGGAGGACGGGATGCGCAGGAAGAGGCCCACGCACAGCGCGATGGTGATCGCGAACAGCAGCGCCGAAGCGAGCGGATGGCGCAGCAGCAGCTCCACGCCCTGCAGGTATTTGCGGGTGGTCCAGGCGAAGCCGCGGTTGAACGGATCGAAGATCTTCCAGTGGCGCTCGCCGCGCTTCATCAGGATGGCGCAGAGCGCGGGCGTGAGCGTGAGCGCGATGAAGCCCGAGATGACCACGGCGAAGGTCAGCGTCACCGCGAACTGGCGGTACAGCTGGCCGGCGATGCCGCCGAGGAAGGCGACCGGAACGAACACCGCGCACAGCACGAGCACGATCGCCACCACCGCGCCGGAGACCTCGCGCATCGCCTCCAGCGCCGCCTCGAACGGCGGCATGTTGTCCTCGCGCATCAGGCGCTCGACGTTCTCGAGCACCACGATGGCGTCGTCGACCACGATGCCGATGGCGAGCACCAGCGCGAACAGCGTCAGCGTGTTGATGGAGAAGCCGACCGCCCACAGGCCGGCGAAGGCGCCGATCAGCGACACCGGCACGGCGATCATCGGGATGAGCGTCGCGCGCCAGGTCTGCAGGAACAGGAACACCACCGCGAGCAC
>DASSPL010000402.1:0-3327 GCA_035699685.1 Burkholderiales bacterium
ATGCTCACCGGCAAGCGCATCTACGAATCCTCCGGCCCGGCCGACCTCATGCGCATGCACGTGCAGGCGCCGGTGCCCGACCTCCCCGGCGAGCTCGCCGTGCACCAGCGCCTGCTCGCCAGGATGCTCGCCAAGGAGCCCGAGGACCGCTTCCAGAGCGCATCGGACCTGTGCGCTAGCATCACACTGTGAGCGAGCGCGCCTACCTCGACCTGCTGTCGGAAGTCCTCGATGGCGGCGCGAAGAAGACCGACCGCACCGGCACCGGCACGCTCTCCGTCTTCGGCCGCCAGCTGCGCTTCCCGCTGGAGGACCGCTTCCCGCTCCTCACGACCAAGAAGCTGCACCTCAAGTCGATCGTCTACGAGCTGCTCTGGTTCCTGCGCGGCGACACCAACGTGCGCTGGCTCCAGGAGCGCGGCGTGAGCATCTGGGACGAATGGGCCGACGAGAAGGGCGAGCTCGGCCCGGTCTACGGCTACCAGTGGCGCCACTGGCGCACGCCCGACGGCCGCGAGATCGACCAGATCCAGCAGCTCATCAGGAATCTCAGGAGCCGGCCCGACTCGCGCCGCCACCTCGTCACGGCGTGGAACCCCGCCGACGTCGACAAGATGGCGCTGCCCCCCTGCCACGCCCTCTTCCAGTTCTACGTCGCCGACGGCCGCCTCTCCTGCCAGATGTACCAGAGGAGCGCCGACCTCTTCCTCGGCGTGCCGTTCAACATCGCCTCCTACGCGCTCCTCACGCTGATGGTGGCGCAGGTCACCGGCCTCAGGCCCGCCGAGTTCATCCTCACCCTCGGCGACGCGCACCTGTATCTCAACCACCTCGAGCAGGCGCGCGAGCAGATCACCCGCACCCCGCGCCCCTTCCCGCGCATGCGCCTCAACCCCGCGCGCCGCGAGCTCCTCGACTTCCAGTACGAGGACTTCGTGCTCGAGAGCTACGAGCCGCACCCCGCCATCAAGGCGCCGATCGCCGTCTAGCCGATGGTTCTCGCCGGACTCCCGGTGCGCGGCGTGCTGCTCGACGTCGACGGCACGCTGCTCGACAGCAACGACGCCCACGCCGAGTCCTGGGTGGCGGTGTTCAAGCGCCACGGCCTGCAAATCCCCTACGAGCGCGTGCGCCCGCTGATCGGCAAGGGCGGCGACAAGCTCCTGCCCGAGCTCACTGGCCTCGACGCCGAATCGCCGCGCGGCAAGGCGGTGTCGGACGAGCGCCGCAAGCTCTTCCTCGAGGACTACCTGCCCGGCCTCGAGCCGACGCCCGGCGCGCGCAAGCTCGTGGAGGCACTGAAGGCCCGCGGCGCGCGCATCGTCATCGCCACCTCGTCGAACGAGAAGGAGCTCGGCCCGCTCCTCGCGCAGGCGCGGGTCGCCGACCTCATCGAGCGGGCCACCAGCTCCGACGACGGCTCGTCGAAGCCCGACCCGGACATCATCCGCGCCGCCCTCGCCGAGGGCAGCCTCGCGGCCGGCGACGCCGTCATGGTGGGCGACACGCCCTACGACATCGAGGCCGCCGCCCGCTCCGGCGTCAGGACCATCGCACTGCGCTGCGGCGGCTGGTGGACAGACGCCGCGCTCGCCGGCGCCGCCGCCATCTACGACGACCCCGCCGCGCTCGCCAGCGCGATCGCGTAGCCCGCGCGCCGCTCCTCCAGCCGGTCGAGCGGACTCTTCACGCCGCGCGCGCCCCTGTTCATGACGTGCGTGTAGATCATCGTCGTCGACACGTCCGCATGCCCGAGCAGCTCCTGCACCGTACGGATGTCGTGCCCGCGCTCGAGAAGGTGCGTGGCGAACGAATGGCGCAGCGTGTGGCAGGTGACCGGCTTCACTATGCCGGCGCGCTCGGCCGCGCGCTTCACCAGCCTGCCGAGCGTGTCGGGATGGACATGGTGGCGGCGAACCACGCCGCCGCGCGGATCCGCCGAGCGGTTGGCGGAAGGAAAGACGAACTGCCAGGCCCACTGCCGCGCGGCGCGCGGATATTTGCGGGCAAGCGCGTACGGCAGCGACACCTCGCCGAAGCCGTCCTGCAGGTCGCGCTGGTGGAGGAACCTCACCTTTCCGAGGTGGGCCTGCAGCGGCTGTACCAGTCCCTCCGGCAGCATGGTGACCCGGTCCTTCGCGCCCTTGCCGTCGCGCACCAGGATCTGCCGGTACGCGAAGTCGATGTCCTTCACCCTGAGCGAAAGGCACTCGATCTGCCTCAGCCCGGCACCATAGAGGAGGCCGGCCATCAGCGCGCCGGTTCCGTCCATCGCGGCGAGAAGGCGCCTCACCTCGGCTTCGGTCAGCACCGCGGGCAGCCGCACCGGCCGCTGCGCCCGCACCATCTCGGACAGCCAAGGCAGCTCCTGGCGGAGCACGTTCTTGTAGAGAAACAGCAGCGCCGACAGCGCCTGGTTCTGCGTCGCCGCCGCGACGTTACGCTCGGTGGCCAGCATGCTCAGGAACGCCGTCACTTCCGCCGCTCCCATTTCCATGGGATGCCTTCGCCCGTGAAAGCGGATGAACCAGCGAATCCAGTACCAGTAGGCCCGCTCGGTGCGCAGGCTGTAATGCCGCGTGCGCACCTCCTCCCGAAAGCGCTCGATGAGACGTTTTGTCTTGCCGTCCGGCGCCAAAACATTTTCGGAAGACGAATCAAAACCTTGACCCATTTTCAGTCGGCTATCACGCCGCCCCCAAGAATCCCACCTCAGCTAACGCTCTGATTCGAGGCGCGTTGACGGCTTAGATAGACGACTGCCAGCTATGATAGTCGGCACTTCTTCTGATGATTAAACGTTAGGGCGCAAAGGATGGACGCACTCCTCGTTGTCGCGCTGATATCACCGCTTGTGGCGCTAATCGTTGCCGCAATCGCCTACGCCCGCTTTTGCGTAGTGCCTGGGCAGGCTATTCCCAGACCGGTGATGCCCTACGTTTTGTGGGTACTCGCATTTGGGCTGGTCTTAGGGTTCGTCGGCAACTTCATTGGCATCGCAGCTTTCTGCAGTGGCCTCGCTGCTGCCCAGTGCGGCCTGGGCGGCATTCTCATAGCGGCACCAATTGGCTTTTCGATCGGTGTGGCTATATACGTTTTCTCCTGGGTGAAGGTTGAAACAGCGCCCTAACAACGCGTCGTTGACCGACGCCTTCAGCTCGCTACGCTGCGCGTGCGGCGCGGCGAAACGCGAACGTTAGCTGGCGCGAAATGGCGCACTCGACCGCCTACCGGATAGCTGGCGTTCTCTACGCAGTTCTTGCGATCCTCCTCGCGATCGCGTTCATCTACGCATTGACGCTTCAAAGATACCCACTCGCACTTGTT